>NZ_BAABDL010000074.1:0-22004 GCF_039539605.1 Amphibacillus indicireducens
GCTACAGCTACTACTGCCTTCACTGTTCGGGACTTTCACCCTAGAGTCTGCACCCATGCTGGGCACACAACAAAGAGGCAACTTATCTGATCGTTGCCTCTGATATTTTACGCTAATATATCTGTTAATTGAGGGACAATCTGCTTTTTACGAGACACGACACCTGGTAATAACACTTTATCGTCTTCTAATAAAATATTGAATGCTTGATCAATCGCACCAACCTTATCACCGAGGCCAATTATAATCGAATCATTTGTTAAAATATTCGTAATCATTAAAACAAACAAGTCTAGCTTTTGTTGAATAATTACTGCTGAAATTGCATTTTTGATCTCTGTTTCCTGAGCAAGTAACTCATCTGGGTCAACCGTATTAATCTGAGCGACTTGAACTAAGTTTGAACCCATCTCAAACTGCTTCGCATCTAATCCGAGCAATTCTTCAATTGATTTTCCACTTAAATCCGCACCTGCTTTTAACATATCAAGTCCATAAACTTCTGGATCAACTTCAGCAATACCTGCTAGCTCTTTAGCTGCTTCAATATCTTCAGCAGTACATGTTGGCGATTTGAATAATAGCGAATCTGAAATAATCGCAGATAACATTAAACCAGCAATTTCCTTAGGTATCTCAACATTTTTTTCTTTAAAAATTTTATTTAAAATTGTTGCTGTACAGCCAACAGGTTCAGCTCGATAGTAGAGTGGATCTGCCGTTTCAAAGTTCGCAATTCGGTGGTGATCAATAACCTCACTCACTCTTACTTGATCGATGTCAGACACACTTTGTTGCTTTTCATTATGATCAACTAGAATCACTTGATCCGTTTCATCTGCCACACTCGTTACAACTCGCGGTGCTTTCAAGTTAAAATAATCAAGTGCATACTGAGTTTCACTATTTGGTTCACCTAATGCAACAGCTTCAGTATCATTTCCAAGTTGATTTTTCAAATAGCTATAAGCAATAGCTGATACAATCGTATCTGTGTCAGGGTTTTTATGCCCGAAGATTAATGTCTTGCTCACAATATCTCTCCTTCAAATATAACGTTAGATTTTTATTCTCTCTATATTCTAACGCAAAAAACAAATTGTTTCATTAAAAAATTACTTTTTATATTGTCCTGTACCAGATAATTGATATTTGGTTGATGTAAGAGCCTCTAATCCCATTGGACCTCTCGCATGAAGTTTCTGTGTACTAATTCCAATTTCAGCACCAAATCCAAATTCAAATCCATCAGTAAACCTCGTAGATGCATTATGATATACACAAGCAGCATCCACTTGATTTAAAAACTTAACCTTATTTTCGTTTGATTCCGTCACAATTGCTTCAGAGTGACTTGTGCCGTACAGATTAATATGACTAATTGCTTCATCCACAGTCTGAACAACTTTGACCGCAAGAATCATATCTAAATACTCTGTCTCCCAATCGACGTCAGTCGCCTCTTGGATCGTTGGGTCTATTGACCGCACCGTTTGATCACCACGTATATCAACTTGCTTGTCTTTTAAGATTTGAATGAGTGCTTTTCCGTGACGATTAAACCACTCTTCGTGAATGAGTAGCGTTTCAATCGCATTACAAACAGATGGCCTTTGCGTTTTTGCATTTATCACAAGTTGGAATGCCATTTCTGGATCAGCTGATTGATCAACATACATATGACAATTACCTGCACCGGTTTCTAATACTGGAATCGTCGATTTTGCAATCACAACATCAATTAAATTTTGACTTCCACGAGGTACTAACACATCGATATATTCGTTCATTTTGAACATTTGCTCTGCTGTTTCGCGACTCGTATCTTCCAGCAATTGAACGCTATCGACAGGTAGATTCGAGCTTGCTAAAGCTGTTCGAATCGATCGTACAATCGCTGTATTCGAATGAATTGCTGATGAGCTCCCTCTTAATAAAACGGCATTTCCAGCTTTCAGACATAAAGCAGCAGCATCAACAGTGACATTCGGTCTTGCTTCATAAATAATACCTACAACACCAATTGGAACGGATACTTTCCTAAGCTTGATCTCATTTTCTAATGACCAGCTGTCTAATGTTTGACCGATTGGATCATCGAGTTCCACTAGATCGAGTAAGCCGTTACTAATCGTTTCAATTCGGTCAGAGCTTAAGCGAATTCGATCCATTACTGCAGTAGATATTTGCTTGATTTCCGCTTGTTTCAAATCCTTAAGATTTGCTTCTAAAATCAACTCTTGATCAACAATTATTTGCTCGGCGATCAATTTTAACGCATCATTTTTATCTTTAGCTGATGCACTAGATAAATGAACACTTGCCCTCTTTACCTGTTGACCCAATTGTTCTAAAAGACTCATTTCTGTTCCTCCTCAATTGATATAATTAATTTATTTCTATGGATAATCTCAGGTTTTTTACACCCGGTGATTTCCATTGCTTCTTCACTACTTAAACCTCTTACTCGTTCAATTTGCTCTGCCGAATAATTGACCTGTCCCTTTGCAATGACTTGTTCATCTGAGCAAATTTCAACAACATCATCTTGTATAAATTGATTTTCTACAGCAACTATTCCAGCAGCGAGCAAGCTTTTCCCTCGACTAAGTAACGCTTTTTTTGCCCCTTGATCAATATATATTTTTCCTTTTGGTCTTGAATGAAAAGCTAACCACTGCTTATGCTTTCGGACGTGGGGTAAGTGTTGGTCACCAACATAAGTTCCATCACCTGTTCCATTCAAAATTCGTACAAGTTTATCTACTCCATCATCTTTTCCAATAAAACATTTCACACCTAATGTTGTCGCCATTTGAGCAGCCATCAATTTTGATTTCATGCCGCCAGTACCTTGTTTGGAACCGGCATTTTGGCTCGTTGTTTGGATCATTTGATCAGAAATATAATCTATCTTATTGTATCGTTTAGCATCTTGAAAATCATTTGGATTTTTGTCATATATTCCATTAATATCTGTTAACATGATCAGTGCGTCTGCATTGACAAGGCCACTGACTAAGGCCGAAAGCATATCATTATCACCAAATGTTAATTCTTCGATTGCAACTGAATCATTCTCATTGATAATTGGAATGACGCCTCTTTTCAATAGCTCGGTAATAGTTTGATAGATATTTGAAAACTGAATTTCTTCTGAAAAATTGTCTCGTGTTAAAAGCAGTTGTGCTGTCGTATAGCCATGTTGCTTAAAGACGTGGTTATAGGCTTCAATCAATAAGCCTTGCCCAACCGCCGCTGCCGCTTGCTTTCCTGCTACGGTTACCGGTCGACTAACATAACCAATTTGGCGAAATCCTGCTGAAACTGCTCCTGAAGAAATCAGCACAACTTCAACATTTTGATCCATTAAATAGGCAAGTGCTTCACTATGATCTTTTAATTTTTCAATTGATAAAACACCGCTTGAATGGGTTAATGAGCTACTGCCAATTTTTACGACGACTCGTTTGGTTTTCAATTCACACGCCTTCTTTCTATACAAAAAAACTGTTTACTCCATTACAAATCGTTATGTTGTAATGGACGAAAACAGTTCCGTGGTACCACCATCATTGATAAGTAAAAGACTTACCCGCTTAATTTTAGTTAACGCTCATTCATTGAGCGGTTAGCATCGCTAACAATTCAGAAGGTAGGTTTCAATAAAGAGTGGCGATACAGAATGTTTCAGCCCATGCATTCCGTTCTCTTAACTCGCATCATTATTTACTTAGCCT
Source organism: Amphibacillus indicireducens (assembly GCF_039539605.1). Lineage (NCBI taxonomy): Bacteria > Bacillati > Bacillota > Bacilli > Caryophanales > Bacillaceae > Amphibacillus > Amphibacillus indicireducens. Next base: position 3,741 of record NZ_BAABDL010000074.1, read on the forward strand.
TCATCATTATTATTATAAATATAAGATTGACTCTATTATCTACAAGCTACCCATGGCTGTCAAGCCCTTTGTCAGAATAATCAGTCTAACTATTCGATCATATCAATCCAGTTAAATTTATCTTCTAAGTGCCCGTATTGAATACCAGTAATTGTCTCGTATAATTTTTTTGCGATTTCACCGGTTTCTTGATTATTAATGATTAACGCTTCACCGTTACAATTTAATTCACCAATTGGCGAAATAACAGCGGCTGTTCCAGAACCAAAAGCCTCTTCTAGACGTCCTTCTTTATGCGCCGTGATTAACTCTTCAAGTAAAATTTTTCGTTCAACAACCGGAACACCCCAGTCACGTAAAACCTCAATCACTGAGTTTCTTGTGACCCCAGGAAGAATGCTGCCATTTAATTCAGGTGTAATGACTTCCCCATCAATTTTAAAAAATACGTTCATACTTCCGACTTCTTCAATATACTTCTTGTCATGTCCATCTAACCAAAGAACTTGAGCAAATCCAGAAGCCTCAGCTTTTTCTTGCGCAATTAAACTACTCGCATAGTTTCCTGCCGTCTTCACCTCACCAGTACCACCTTTGACAGCACGAATATATTCGGTTTCAACCGCAATTCTTACCGGGTTAATCCCTTCTTTATAATACGCACCAACCGGCGATAAAATGATGATGAATTTGTATTGTTTTGAAGCGGATACCCCTAAATAAGGCTCAGTTGCAATAATGAATGGTCGTATATAAAGTGATGTTCCCTCTTGTTTTGGAATCCAGTCATTTTCAATTCTAACTAACTCTTTGATCGCTGCTAACGCAAGATCAGGATCAATTTCTGGAATACACATTCTCGCATTCGAACGATTTAAACGGTTAATATTTTCTTTCGGGCGAAAGAGTCTCGTTTCACCATCTTTTGACTTATATGCCTTTAATCCCTCAAAAACAGTTTGACCATAATGAAAAATCATTGAAGCTGGATCTAGTGTTAGTGGTTGATAAGGAATGATCTTGCCATCATACCACCCTTTTTGATGATGATACTCCATCACAAACATATGATCCGTAAAATACTTACCAAACTGTAATTGTTTCCCCAACGGTTTTGGCTTTTTGGTCATCACTTCTGAAAATGTAAAATTATATTGACTCATGTCCTTCCCTCAATTCATAAATTATTAATAATTTTGTCTATAACAACTATTCTATTACTTTTGTCTGACAAAATACAAGTCTTTTTAGTGAAAATTCTAAAAATATAAATAATTTAGTCAAAATTGATTGTTAAATCGATTAATTATCGCTATAATATAATGAAATATCTATCGCAATACTATATTAAAGAGATAATGATCTTGTTTATGAGGGGGATACTGATGGAATTAAGACAATTAAAATATTTCATTGAAGTCGCCGAACGCGAGCATATGTCAGAAGCTGCCGAACATTTAAATGTTGCCCAATCTGCGATCAGTCGTCAAATTACTAATCTAGAAAAAGAATTAGGTGTGCAATTATTTGAACGAAAAGGACGAAATGTTAAGTTGCTACCGATTGGTAGAGTCTTCTTAACTCATGTTAAAGATGCTATTAAAGCAATCGATTATGCTAAATTGCAAATGGATGAGTACATTGATCCTGAGCGAGGTACGATTAAAATTGGATTCCCTACAAGCCTAGCTAGTAGCATTTTGCCTGAATTACTTGCTGAATTTAAACATGCTTATCCCAATATAAAAATCCAACTTCAACAAGGAACTTATCATGAATTAATCGATATCATTAAAGAACGCGAGTTGAATCTTGCCATATTAGGTCCTGTGGTTTATGATGATCCACTAATCAAAGGACAGTCATTATTCTATGAAAAAATGTATCTACTACTTCCAACTCAACATCGATTATCTAACCGAAAAAGTATTTATTTAAATGAGCTGAAGGAAGAAGATTTTGTTTTATTTCCTAAAGGCTATATTTTTGAGAAGTTGATCGTCGATGCTTGTCATTCAGTTGGTTTTGAACCTAATATTGTTGCTGAAGGTCTAGATTTGGACGCAATCAAAGGGATGGTAGCTGCTGGTATCGGTCTATCTATTTTACCTGAGAGTGCAATTGGTAATTTAAATTCTAATTATATTAGTCAAATTCCAATTAGTTTCCCAGATTTGAAGCGTAGTATTGGACTGATACGGTCAAAACATCGTAAACTAGCTCCATCAGAGCATTTATTTTATCAATTTGCCATCAATTATTTTGAAACTAAGTTTCCTGAAATTGATGACCATTTAGCTTAAAATAGGAGTGTCACTTATGTCGAAAATAGAAAAAGCAACTTTTGCTGGAGGATGTTTCTGGTGCATGGTTAAACCTTTTGATCAATGGGATGGAGTCATCTCTGTTATCTCTGGTTATATTGGTGGTCATTTGGAGAACCCAACTTATGAACAAGTAAAGACTGGAAAAACAGGCCATTATGAAGCTGTTGAGATTACATACGATTCAGATCAAATTTCGTTTGAACAAATATTGTCTTTATATTGGCCACAAATTGATCCAACTGATCCAGATGGTCAATTTCATGATCGCGGTGCGCAATATCGGACAGCAATTTTTTATCATAATGAAGAGCAAAAGCAACTTGCACTTAAATCAAAACAGGCGCTTGAAGCTAGCGGTCGGTTTAGTCAACCAATTGTGACTGAGATTATCGAGTATTCCAAGTTCTATCCTGCTGAAGATTACCATCAAGATTTTTACCAGAAAAATAAAGATGAATATGAAAAAGATCGTCAACTTTCCGGTCGAGACCTATTTATTGAACAGAATTGGAATTAAAAAATATGACTTTGTATCACAAACTAGGTCTTCTTATTATGTTGAGAAATCTAAGGTTGAGTAAAGGAGATCAATGTAAATCAGAAAATTTTTTACTACTATAAATTCAATGAAAATTCAATCGTTAGAGATCACTCTCTAAGTCGATGCGATCTCTAACGAATAAGGGCTAATCGTCAGAGATCACCCTCTAAGTCGATACGATCTCTAATGAATAAGGGCTAATCATCAGAGATCAACCTCTGAGTCGATGTGGTCTCTAACGAATAAGGACTAATCGTCAGAGATCAACCTCTGAGTCGATACGATCTCTAACGAATAAGGGCTAATCGTCAGAGATCAACTTCTATATCGATACGATTTCTAACGAATAGCATCTAATCATCAGAGATCAACTTCTATATCGATACGATTTCTAACGAATAGCAGCTAATCATCAGAGATCAACCTCTATATCGATACGATTTCTAACGAATAGGAGCTTATCATCAGGTATCTCACTTAAAGTCGCTTTAATAGCCAATCAATCACGACAAATCGTTAGCCATTGGACAAGTACAAAGTGATCTATAACTGTCGCATTATATAATTTCCTAAACAAATAAAAAATAAGGCGATAGAAACTCATCCTTCTATTGCCTTTAAATATCACTTTCATTTAGTTTACATAATATAATTATCGTCAACTTCATAAATTACCAGTTTTCTATTTCTCGTCGATCGCCCTTATTGTTTCTTTTTTTCCCAAATCGTTTAGTTAATTCTGCTTTTATCTCGTTCATAGAGACTTGTTGTTCCTCCATCAAGACAAAAGTATGGTAGAGTAAATCACTGACCTCTCCAATCAATTCATCTCGATCATTGTTTTTAGCAGCGATAACAACCTCTCCTGCTTCTTCAATGACCTTCTTGCTAATTTTATCGACACCTTTATCAAATAAATAATTTGTATAGGAAGCTTCAACAGGCGTTTGTTTTCGATCCTTTATTTGCTTTAGCACTTCATCGATAATATTGACGTCGTAATCTGATTGATTATTAGCTTGCTTAATGGAATCAAAGAAACACGTTTCTGAGCCTGTATGACACGCCGGTCCCTTTGGAATGACTTCGATCAGCAATGTGTCCTGATCACAGTCTAATCGAATTGACACAACTTCTTGTGTATTCCCCGATGTCTCTCCCTTATTCCATAAGCCCTTACGCGATCGCGAGTAAAACCAAGTTTGATTTGTTTCAAGTGTTTTTTGATAAGCTTCTTCATTCACATAAGCTAGCATCAGTATGTCTTTTGTCGTTGCATCAACTATAATCGCTGGTATTAAACCTTTGCTGAAATCAGGTTTCACGCATTTTCACCCCATTATCTCTACAAATTTGTTTGACATCAGTAATCGAATAGGTATCTTCATGAAATATCGATGCGGCTAGCCCAGCCGATGCATTTGTTTGTTTAAAAAGATCGACAAAGTCACCAGGTGAACCAACGCCACCAGAAGCGATCACAGGAATCGAGACTGAGTCAACGATCACTTTAGTTAATTCAAGATCATAACCTGATTTAACACCATCGCGATCCATGCTCGTAAGCAAAATTTCACCTGCACCTCGTGCTTCTACTTCTTGTGCCCATTCAACAGCATTTCGATTCGTAGCTTTTTTTCCACCTTGAGCCATAACTGACCATATTTGATCAGTTTTTTTTGCATCAATCGCAATAGCGAGTTTAGCTGAACCAAATTTAGCTACAGCATCGTTAATTAAATCGGGCTGATTAATAGCAGCGGAACCAATACTAACTTTATCAGCACCAGCAACTAAAACAGCCTCGATATCGGATAGCGAACGAATGCCACCACCAACAATTAAAGGAATTGAAATAACTCGCTTGATTTTCTTAACGAGATCAAGCTTTGTCTGTCTTGCTTCATCTGTTGCAGCAATATCAAGCAGAACAAGTTCATCAGCCCCAGCATCAGAATATTTTTTTGCCAGTTCAATCGGATCACCTAATTCTTTTAATCCAACAAATTGAACACCCTTGACAACTTTACCATTTTTCATATCTAAGCAAGGTACAATTCTTTTTAATCCCATAATTGCTTCGCGCCTTTTAAGGTAATTTTTTCTTGATAGATTGCTTTGCCAACAATTGCTTCTTTGATCCCTAATTGAGCAACAGCCTTTATATCATCGTATTGACTAATGCCACCAGAAGCAACAATCTTACACTGAACAGCTTGATTGATTGCATTCAACTGCTCTAAATTTGGACCAGACATCGTGCCATCTTTAGAAATATCAGTAAAGACAATTGTTTTCACACCTAATGCTTCAATTTTTCGTGCAAATTCAAGATAGTCAATCTCTGATACCGTTTCCCAGCCATGCGTTGCAACTTTTTCATTTTTCGCGTCAATCCCAACGACGATTGCTTCAGGATATTTTTTAACTGCTTGAATTAAAAAATCTAAGTCATCTAAAGCAGCTGTACCGATGACAAGCCGACTTGCTCCTGCTTCAATTAATTGTTCTACCGTTTCAAGTGAGCGGATCCCACCGCCCACTTGAATTGGTACAGACGATCGTTCACAGAGCTGTTGAATCAATTGATATTGCCTTTTTGATTGATCTCTGGCACCATCTAAATCAACAATATGGATCATTTCAGCACCATCTTCAATAAACCGGTCTAATTGATTAAATGGGTCATCTGCCACTTGTTCTGTTTGATTAAAATCACCTTGATAAAGTCGAACACACTTACCTTCTAATAAATCAATCGCTGGAATAACGATCATTTCAACACCTCTTAACTTTTGATTTGTAGTTTCAGATAGTTAACCTTCAATGAGCCCTTTAGTCGAATTGACACCTTTAATATTTGGATTGATCGTCATCGCTTCACCTAACGCTCGACCTAGTGCTTTAAAAATCGCTTCAATTTTATGATGTGTATTGATTCCGTACAACACACGTGCATGTAATGTAATTCCCGCATGTGTTGAGAAAGATTGGAGAAATTCGCGAACGAGTTCAGTGTCAAAGTTTCCAACCTTTTGATTCAATTGCTCAACATCAAAAACTAAGTACGGACGACCACTAATATCAAGTGAAACAAATCCTAATGCTTCATCCATTGGAACATATGCTGTTCCGTAGCGATTGATTTGCTTTTTATCTCCTAAGGCTTCTTTTATTAATTGGCCAATCACAATCCCTGTATCTTCGACAGTATGGTGACCATCTACTTCTAAATCACCATTCACTTTTACAATTAAGCCAAACCGTCCGTGTCTAGCAAACAATGTTAACATATGATCAAAAAAACCAACTCCTGTATCGATCTCAACTTGTTCAGGCTCATCTAGTTTGACCGTTACTTCAATTTCTGTTTCAAATGTTTTGCGTTGCTTCGTTGCCTCTCTCATCTTCATCCCCATTTCAACTATTGATTACTTGATTCTTTTCGCTACAGCGCGTGCGTGCCCTGATAGTTGTTCTTCTTCAGCAATCTGAATCACGTCATCAGCTGCTTGTTTGAGTGCCTTTTCTGTATAATACAAGAATGTTGACGTTTTGACAAAGTCAGCCACAGATAAGCCAGATGAAAATTTCGCCGTACCCGATGTTGGTAACACGTGGTTTGGTCCAGCATAATAATCGCCTAGAGATTCAGGCGTGTAGTGTCCTAAAAAGATCGATCCTGCATGCTTCACATACCCCAGGTAACTTAAAGAATCATTCAACTGAATTTCTAAGTGTTCGGGTGCAATGATATTAGAGAGTCTAAATGCTTCAGCTAAATTATCGACTTTAATTAAACCACCATAGTTTTTAATCGCCTCACCCGCAATATCTGCACGAGGTAAAACAGCTAATTGTGCTTCCAACTCTTGCTCAACTTGACGAATCAATTGATCCGAAGTTGAAATTAAAAATGCACGTGCAAGTGTGTCGTGCTCAGCTTGTGCGATTAAGTCTGCTGCAACATAGACGGGATTTGCCGAATCATCTGCAATAATCGCAACTTCAGATGGACCAGCAATCATATCAATGCCAACATCACCGTAAACAAGTGCTTTAGCTGCTGCAACATATGCATTACCTGGTCCAACAATTTTGTCAACTGGTTCTACCGTTTCAGTCCCGTATGCAAGAGCAGCAACAGCTTGAATTCCACCAATTTTATAAATCTTTGAGACACCACAAATATCGGCGGCGACAGATAAAATCGGTTCAATTTGTTCACCACTTCTTGCAGGTGTAACCATTACGACTTCCTTAACACCAGCTAAAACAGCAGGAATCGCATTCATAAAAACTGATGATGGGTAACAGGCTGTTCCACCAGGTACGTAGATACCGACTTTATCAACAGGCGTATAGATTTGTCCTGAAATAATATCAGGCTCAGTTTGCATAAACTTCGATTGGTTGACTTGCTTCGCGTGGAAAGACTCAATATTTTTAGCCGCTCGTTTTAATGCATCAATCGTTTTCGGACTAATTTGTTCCCACGCTTGCTTACGTTCTTCATCTGAAACGACATAGTTATCAGGAACGCGTCCATCAAACTTCTCGACATACCTGTCTAAAGCGAGATCGCCTTCTTCCTGAATTGCTCCAATCACCTCTTTTGCAACTTGGTAAGCTTGGTCAGACTGTAAACTCGTTTTTTTCTGATTTTTCAATAACGCTTCAAATTCTTTCGCTTGATAAATCGTTACCACTTAAAGCTCCTCCTTTTGATTTAACAGATCAATAATTGGTCTTAATGTTTTTCGTTTTATTTTTAAAGCAGATCGATTGGCAATCAATCGAGCGCTGAAATGCAAGAATTCTTCATCAACAATAAGTCCGTTTTCTTTAAGGGTTGTGCCGGTTTCAACAATATCAACAATCCCATCTGCTAAATCTAAGATCGGTGCTAACTCTACGGATCCCTCAAGCTTAATAATGTCCACCGACTCACCTTTTTCTTTAAAGAAAGCTTTAGTAATATTGGTATACTTACTCGCAATCGTCTTCTTCTCTTCTGGCCACTGCTTGCCTTTTTCTTTAGCTACAGCCATGCGACATTGACCAAAAGGTAACGGAAATAGATCATAAACATCTGGTTGAAATTCTGCTAAAATATCACCACCAACTACACCTAAATCGGCAATCCCATGTTGAACATAGGTTGTCACATCAACACCTTTAGCAAAAATAAACTCAAATTGATCTGTTTCAACTCTTAATTTTCGGCCTTTTTCAGTTAGTGGTTTTATCTCAAAATCTAACGACTGAAAAAACGTTAAAAATTGGTTTTCTAATCTCCCTTTAGTTAAAGCGATGACTGGTTTCATAATCGCACCCCATCTACTAGATTAATGATCTCATCATATTGATTTTCAGTTGGTTGCTGATAAACAATGTCAACCTGTGCATCTGGAAATTCACTTCGCATTTGCTCAGCTTTTACATGTGTTTCAGGCGAGGCAACAATGCAGACTAATCGTTTCTTTCGATCAGACTTAATGATTTTAGTTAAGACATCAACATAAAAAGCTAATCCAACTGCTGAAATATTTTTCTCAAATTGATTATAAAGGCGATCATACCTGCCTCCTGAGAAACAAATATCACCCGTCTGTTTTAGATAGCCACTGAACATCGTGCCACTATAATAGCGAAGCTGTCTAACACTACCTAAGTCAACAATCACATCATCTACACCGAGCTCTTTTAGTGATGTGATTAATTTTTCTAAATGATCAATGATTGCTAAAAGTTCAGGATTCGCTTGCCACTTGTTACGATAATCTGCCAAAATATCACGTCCGCCATATGCTTGGATCAACCCAACTAGTTGATTAGCAATCTGATCATTACCATTTGCCGACGCAATCCGATAAACAAGGTCTTCATTTTTTTCATCCATTGCTGAACGTAACTTTTCTTCATCCGCTTGGTTGAGTAAGAGTGGCTCGATTAAATAATCAAAAATACCTGTATGACCTAATTCAATTAAATAATCCTGAATTGATAATTCTTTTAGCACATCAACAGCAGTAAAGAGCGTCTCCATCTCACCAAGCAAAACATCCATCAAAATGATCTCAATCCCGGCTTGTTGACTTTCAATTCCACTTTCATTTTTTTGAAAAACTGACCCTTGGTAAAACCATTTCGACTGTGTCGTTTCCTTCGTCATCAAGGCCCGGGCAATTGCTGTCGTCCAATCTGCACGTAAAACTTCAATTTCACCTTCACCGTCAAACCATTTTAATAGTTTGTTAGCTTCCATACCGACACTTGGATTCGTAAATGTTTGTGCATATTCAACGACTGGCGTCTCGATTGCCACGTAATTTCTTCTACGGACAACATTTCTAAAAATTTGATTCACTTTAGCTTGATCGTTTAATTTTTCCCCGATTTGATCTTGGCTGCCTGCTGGTAAAAACATCGACTCACTCCGTTCTTTAACGCTTTACTACGATAAAGTAATAAAGTCTTTTATTATACTCTACAGCTTGTTTTAAATTTTGTCAACAGTTCCTTTCACTTTCTTGAAAAAAATTATATGATAGATGAATAAAGGGGGAATTTGAATGAAAATTATTGGTGATTATCATGTCCACACACCATTTTGTCCACATGGTACAAATGATGCTTGGGAAGATTACATAGTTAAAGCGATTGAAATAAGGTTAGCGGAAATCAGTTTTACTGAGCACGCACCACTACCACGATCATTTACAGATCCAGTACCAGAAAAGGACAGCGCAATGGCCTTGGAGCAATTAGAGATGTATTTTCAACAAGGTGAAGCATTAAAACTAAAGTATCAAGAGCAAATTAAAATAAACATTGGTTTAGAAGTGGATTTTATCGAAGGTTACGAGCAAGAAACGAGGCAATTGCTTGATTACTATGGTAAGCGGATTGATGATGCGATTTTATCTGTCCATATGTTAAAACTTAAAAACGGTGAGTATGTTTGTTTAGATTATAGTGAACAAGAATTCGGGAAAATTATTGAACAATGCGGCTCAGTAGAAGCGGTTTATCAATTGTATTACCAAACTGTTTTATTAGCGATTGAAGCAGATTTAGGGAGTTATAAGCCAACTAGAATGGGACATTTAAGCTTAGTCGAGAAATTTCAAAAAAAATACCCAAGTCAATTCGACAACTTTGAATTGATTGAGCAGATTTTACAGTTAACTAAAACAAAAAACTATTCGTTAGATTTAAATACAGCGGGTTTATACAAGCCTCTTTGTCAATCGATCTATCCAAATCAACAAATAATCGATAGAGCATTAGCACTAGACATCCAACTAAAACCCGGCTCAGACAGCCACCAATCAACAACAATCGCCAGGGGATTCGATAAGATAGAAAAATATTTTTCATGAAAATCGCAATCGCCTAAACTAGATTAACTGATAATAAAGATAGTCTATGTATTGAAGTTAGAAAGCCATACGAGTGATCGCAACGGCAGGCGGTGACTTCAGCGGGAATAGCAAATGGGCTTCGATGGGACGAGTAATCGCAGTCCCACGAGTCTGAAGACCCGCTTTTGTAGCGCTTTTTGCTACAAAAGTTAGCTGAGGTCGTGCCCGCGAAACGCGTCCACCTAGAGTGAGATCACAGGTCCACTCTAAAATTAAGTATTTGTGTTTTGACCTCAATTACTAGTCTAACTTTCGATATTGACCACCAAAATAGATCAGTGGAGCATTCTCATTTAACTCAATCCGATTAACTTTAGCGATATAAATCGTATGATCACCAGCAACAACCTCTGATTCCTTCTCACAAACTAACTGCACAAGCGCACCCGGTAAAACAGGCGTTCCAGCTAAAAAATCGAACTTAACTGGCTCCTCAACTTGCAATTGATTAGAAAAAATCATCGAATAATCTTGTTGATCTTCAGCTAAAATGCTAATGCCAAAATAGTCCGTCTCATTCAAATGATCCGTCATCGTTGCTTCATTTCTTAATGAAAGTGCGATCAGACATGGAGCTAATGATAAAGACATGAACGCATTAACAGTGACACCCTTTACACCATCACCTGATTTATCATTAGCACTCACCACGGTTATCCCAGTAGCAAACTGCCCCATCGCCTGACGAAATAACTTAGAATCAATCATGAATAAAACCCCTTATCTAAAAAATAATTAACAGAAAGCATATCATGAATTTTCTAAAAATAAAAACAAACTGCTTATCAATTGCTGATAAGCAGTCGTGTTAACTTAAATTATTCTGTTTTAAAAGGGATTTGATAAACGACTTCTTTCCAAGCACTGATGACTTCGCCTACTTCATCCGTATCTATAATAAATGAACCATTACTATATCGATCACTAATACTTAACTCCATCGGATGCATCGTTTGTAGTGTGCCCGACTCCGTTAATACATTGACCTTTTCTTCAGGTCCAACCTCAACAAATCCAGCAACACGGTGTGGTTTTCCTTTTAGTTCTCTGAGCATGACTTGTCCTCGATTTGTTCGAGAGCTTTGTTCAAATTCAGTAATTCTCATCCGTTTTACAGCTCCACGCTGGGTAACAAGAGCGAAGTGTGTTTCATCTGCCTCGCCTTCTAACACAAGTCCATTCACAACATATTCATCTTTTTTGAGATTAATTGACTTAACTCCTGCAGCACGTAGACCAACAGGGGTCACCTCTGCCTCACTATAACGTAAACCGAAGCCTCGATTAGAGACAACGAATAAATCTTGCAATCCATTTGATAACGCAACATTGACCAGCTGATCATTTTTTCTTAAATTTAAAGCAATCAGAGGCCTAAAGTGGCGTTGTGCCTCATATAAGTTTAGTTCACTTCGTTTAACCATCCCGTTCCTTGTGAAGAACACTAAGTAATTTGGTGTCGTGTAATCACAAATAGGAATGACCTTTACGACTTTCTCACCTTTTTTCAAACTTGCCAAGCTCGATAAGTGTTGTGCGAGATCTTTCCAGCGAATGTCTGGGAGTAGATGTACAGGTGCGACGATGTATCTCCCTTGATCTGTAAAGATTAGAATATCATCGGTTGTATTGATTTCATACAAGCCAACTAAATGATCGCCTTCTTTTATTTCAAGGTCTTCCCCATTCGATGCATTGTAAGAACGTAAGCTCGTTCGTTTCACGTAGCCATCTTGAGTAACAGACACTAATACATCTTCACTCGCCACAGTCACTTCTAGGTTGATTTTTAGTTCATCAACTTCGGCCTCAACCGAAGTCAGTCTTGGTGTTGGAAAATCTTTTTTAATTTGTCTTAAATCTTTTTTAATTACGTTAGCTAATTCTTTCTCATCATTAATAATCTTACTCAATTGTTCAACTAGCTTAGCCAATTCTAACGCTTCTTTTTCTAACTGTGTAATATCAGTATTCGTTAAACGATATAATTGCAAATTTACAATCGATTCAGCCTGAGCTTCAGTAAAACCAAACTGTTTTTCAATTCTTGCTTTTGCATCTGCTTTATTTTTACTTGCACGGATTACTTTTATTAATTCATCTAAAACTGAGATTGCTTTGATAAGTCCTTCAACGATATGCGAACGTTCTTTAGCTTTTGCGAAGTCATATTTTGACTGACGTAAGACGACTTCTTTTTGGTGCTCGATATATGCATCTAACAGTTGAATCAAGCCTAGTTGTTTTGGTGCACGATCTTTAATTGCCACCATGTTAAAATGATAAGACACTTGTAACTCGGTATGTTTATACAAATAGTTTAGTACACCATTGCTATCTGCATCTTTTTTTAGTTCAATCACGATTCGCATTCCAGTCCGGTCTGTTTCATCACGAATTTCAGCGATTCCTTCAACTTTCCGGTCTAATTTTAATTCATCAATTTTCTTAACTAAATTCGCTTTATTGACTTCGTAAGGAATCTCTTCAATCACGATTTTTTCTCGACCACCGCGCATTTCTTCAATTTCTGCACGTCCTCGGAGAAAAATCTTACCTTTACCTGTTCGGTAAGCATCTAGTAAGCCATCCTCACCTTGAATAATTCCACCAGTAGGAAAATCTGGCCCCTTAACAATCTTCATCAATGATTCAACTGTGATGTCTGGTTGATCAATTTTTTTAATGACAGCATCGATCACCTCTGTTAAGTTATGAGGTGGAATATCTGTCGCATATCCTGCCGATATCCCTGTCGAACCATTTACGAGTAGATTCGGAAACCGAGCAGGTAAAATAACCGGCTCTTCAAGCGAGTCATCAAAGTTTGGAATATAGTCAACTGTGTCTTTATTAATATCTCTTAATAATTGAGCTGAAATCGCAGATAAACGTGCTTCTGTATAACGCATCGCTGCAGGAGGATCACCATCAATACTCCCGTTATTTCCATGCATTTCAACTAAAGGATTACGCATTTTCCAATCGGCACTTAGACGAACCATCGCATCATAAACAGATGTATCACCATGTGGGTGATAATTTCCGATCACGTTACCAACTGTTTTTGCTGCTTTACGAAAATTTTGATCATGCGTATTTTTATCTTTATACATCGCATATAAAATCCGACGTTGGACAGGTTTTAATCCGTCCCTTGCATCAGGTAAAGCACGATCTTGAATAATATATTTACTATAACGACCAAATCGATCGCCGATTACTTCATCTAAAGATAAATCTAAAAACTTTTCAGTTACAGACAAAATAGTTCCTCCTCAAAATCAACTATGGATATTCTCATTATCAATAATGTTCGTCTCTTCATCGAGACCAAAGGCAACATTTAATTCAATCCATTTACGTCTAGGGGCGACTTTATTCCCCATCAATGTTGTCACACGTCGTTCAGTCCGAGCAAAGTCATCAACTGTGACACGAATTAACGTCCGTGTTTCTGGATTCATTGTTGTATCCCATAATTGATCTGCATTCATCTCCCCTAGACCTTTATAACGTTGCAACGTGTATCCTGAACCAATTTTGCTTGTCACTTTTTTTAGTTCTTCCTCATTCCAAGCATAATGAATTTTCTCTTTCTTACCTTTACCTTTTGAAATCTTATATAACGGTGGCAACGCAATATAAACTTTACCTGCTTCAACAAGCTCGCGCATGTAGCGATAGAAAAATGTTAGTAACAAAACTTGAATGTGTGCACCATCAGTATCAGCATCTGTCATAATAATGACTTTATCATATTGAACATCTTCCAGACTAAAATCACCTGCTACACCTGCGCCAATCGTATGAATAATTGTTGCGATTTCTTCATTCTTTAAAATTTCTTCAATTTTAGCTTTTTCAGTGTTAATCACCTTACCTCTTAAAGGTAAAATCGCTTGGAATTTTCGATCACGCCCTTGCTTGGCCGATCCGCCAGCAGAGTCACCTTCCACTAAATAAAGTTCATTGCGGTCAGGCTTTCTCGATTGTGCTGGCGTTAATTTACCACTTAACAACGTTGATTTACGCTTACGATTTTTTCCTGATCTTGCATCTTCGCGTGCTTTACGTGCCAACTCACGAGCTTCACGTGCTTGTAACGCCTTTTTTAATAACATCACTGACTGATTCGCATTTTCCTCTAAAAAGTAAGCTAATTGTTCAGAAACAACAGCATCGACTGCCGATCTAGCTTCAGTTGTTCCTAATCTACCTTTTGTTTGACCCTCAAATTGAAGCTTTTCTTCAGGCACACGAATCGATACAATCGCAGTTAAGCCCTCTCTAATATCATTGCCTTCTAAATTTTTATCTTTTTCCTTGAGAATATTATTTTTTCGGGCATAGTCATTAAAAACTCGAGTAATTGCGCTTTTAGCACCTACTTCATGAGTTCCACCATCTTTAGTACGAACATTATTTACAAACGAAAGCATATTCTCGGCATAGCCGTCATTAAATTGAAATGAAAAATCAACCTCAATCTCTTGTTGTTTCCCTTCAAAATAGACAACTGAATGAAGCACATCCTTTTCTTCATTTAAATACTCGATAAACGATTTTAGACCATCAGGATATTGAAACACTTCAGTTACTTGATTGCGTTCATCGTTTAATTCAATTTGAATTCCTTTTAATAAAAAGGCTGCTTCCCGCAAACGTTCAGCTAATATTTCATATTGATAACTTGTCGTTGAAAAAATCGTTTGATCTGGTTTAAATTTAATTGTCGTACCTGTTTTTTTCGTCGTACCAATCTGTTTTAATGGACCAGTGACCTGGCCACCATTAACAAAATGTTGTTCAACAATTTTTCCGTCACGTTGAATGGTTACTGTTAACTCTTCAGAAAGTGCATTAACAACAGATGCACCAACACCGTGTAGTCCACCTGCAGTTTTATAGCCACCTTCACCGAATTTACCACCTGCATGAAGAACGGTTAAAATGACTTCAGGCGTTGATTTTCCAGATGGGTGGTTGCCGATCGGCATCCCTCTCCCTTCGTCGACAACGGAAATGCTATTATCTTGATGGATCGTAACCGTAATTTTTTCGCCAAAGCCCGCCAATACTTCGTCAACTGCATTATCAACAATTTCAAAAACGAGATGGTGTAAACCTCTAGCATCTGTGGAACCTATGTACATCCCAGGTCGTTTTCTTACAGCTTCAAGTCCTTCTAATACTTGAATTGAATCATCTGTATATAAGTTCTGATTACTCTTCAAACTCATCTTCCCCTTCTTTTCTAGCTGATCCGGTGACTGACCAATCATTATTGTAAAATGATTAAATAGGCGTCACACCACTTTATTCATATGGTTTCTTTCAACAGCTTAACTAAATAGAAATCGTTTCTACTTAGTTAAGCCGTTAAATCAACGGCTCAATCAATTTACTGCAAACTAGCGTATGCGACATAAATACAAAGATCCATGACAACTTTAAACTCATCTTTATATGTTTCGTAAACCGTTTCATCGACAATGCCCTTTTGTGCCCAAAATACTTTCGGTCCAATTTCTTTCGCTTCTTTTGCGATTGCTTCAAGGAATTCTGATCGGCGAAAAACATTAACAATATCAACAGGCTCTGGAATCGCTGCTAAACTTGGATAAGCTTTTTCACCTAATACTTGATCAACCTTAGGGTTAACTGGAATAATTTTAAAACCAAAATCTTGCATGTACTTACTAATCTTATAAGAGGTTCGATCTTCATTGTCTGATAGGCCAACAACTGCAATTGTTTTTGTTTGGTCAAAAATTTCTTTCAATTCGGCTTGTGTTGGGTGATATGGTTTCATCTTTTATTCCTCCTTTGAATGATTGTCTTAATCTTTAGTTTACGATTAAATGCCTAGCTTGGTCAAATCAAATTTTAATAGATCCTCATTTTAGGATAAATAATTGCAAAATAACTTCGTTTTAGTACCTAGTCATAATTATCTTTCACTATTCTTTAAATCGTGGTAGAATAGTGACGTTGCAATTTTGTTAAATGAAATGAGGTCATTTTAAAAAATGTGGACTTACTTAATATTAATTATCTTTTCCTATCTGATCGGCTCAATTCCATCGGGCTTAATTGTAGGAAAATTATTTTATCAAACAGATATTCGTGAACACGGTAGCGGGAATTTAGGTGGAACAAATACATTTCGAGTTTTGGGTAAAAAAGCTGGTGTAGTAGTCACACTTGCCGACCTGCTTAAAGGAACTCTTGCTGTTAGCTTACCAGCGATCTTTAGCTTAACAGAAATAAATCCTTTAATTATTGGTATTTTTGCAGTTATTGGCCATATGTACCCGATCTTCGCAAACTTTAGAGGTGGTAAGGCTGTCGCCACGTCAGGTGGACTGATTTTAGGCATCACCCCCCTCGTCTTTCTCATTATTTTAGGATCTTTTTTAATAACGTTACTCATTACTAAATATGTATCATTGTCATCAATGATCACGGGAATCCTTGGGATCATCACAACAGTTATTTTGCAAGAATATCAATTATTAATTGTAATCGTCATTTTAACAGTCTTTATTTTTTATCGTCATCGAGCGAATATTAAACGAATTATTAATAAAACTGAACCGAAGATTCCTTGGCCAAAACGGTAAGTTAATCTTCAAAAGTTGTTAATTTGGATTCATTCTAGAAACAAATCGATTGAATCCTTTTTGAATGTTCAGTATACTTGTTAAAAGTTGTTCTGAGAGGAGCTTGCTATATGAGACAAAAAGATCAAGTCAGTCGGCAATTACCAGATAAAGAAGAACGGTTACGCTTATTCGGCTCCGTAAAGCCTGGTAAAAAGACAAAGCCAGTAAAAAAAGAAGACATGGCTGACTTACAAAACAAACAAGCTGATTTTTTATTTAAATTAGATGAGGTTGGAATTACAAATGTAAAGCACCCGATTCAAATAAATAGTGAGCTTACACCAAACCAACAATCGTCAATCGGCTCATTCACCTTTTCTTCAACAGTTGAACAAAGTAGCAAAGGAACAAATATGAGTCGGTTTACTGAACAATTACAAGATTTTCACCAAAGAAATTTACTCTCATTCGATCTTGTTAACCTAAAATTATTCACTAAAGAACTTGCTACACGGTTAAAAACACCAGATGCTAAGCTGGAGATTGAGGCACCATGGTTTTTTGAACGCAAAGGCCCTAGTTCTGGTTTAGCTGGTCTCAATCATGCAGATTTAAAAGTATCAGTTAGCTACACTGCCCCAGACCAATATGAGATTAGGGTTGGTTTAACTGGGAGTGTAACGACACTTTGTCCATGTTCTAAAGAAATCAGTGAGTATAGTGCCCACAACCAACGTGGTGAAGTTAAGCTGGAAATTGAGTTAGTTGATAATTTTGATGAGTCAACCATCGATTGGAAGGCATTTTTATTAGAAGCTGCAGAAAGTAACGCGAGTGCGCGACTCCATCCGATTTTAAAGCGACCTGATGAGAAAATTGTTACTGAACAAGCTTATGAAAATCCAAGATTTGTTGAGGACATGGTCCGATTAGTCGCTGCTGATCTATATGAATCTGATCAAGTTATTGCATTTTTTGTTAGATGTCAGAATCATGAATCGATTCATTTACATGATGCGATTGCATCAATCACAATCGACAAACGAGTGGAACACTAATGAAGTGGTTGTTATTAAAGATCATTGGCTTTTATCGTAAATATATAAGTCCAATGACACCACCTAGTTGCCGGTTCCACCCAACTTGTTCTGAGTACGGCATGACTGCGATTTCTCGATTTGGTGCATTTAAAGGTACATTTCTAACAGTCATTCGGATTTTAAAATGCAATCCATTTCATTCCGGTGGCTTTGACCCAGTGCCAGAAAAAAAGAAATAGTTAGTATTATAAAACCTGCATTATTCATAACTTGATTTTTTATAGGTGATTTGCCCATTAAATTGCCAAAAGTGAATGCCAG
>NZ_BAABDL010000075.1:0-5476 GCF_039539605.1 Amphibacillus indicireducens
GTAATATTAATTCAAATAACTAAGTCATGTAAAACATTGTATTGTATTTTACACAAAATTATGGACTTGACTCAGGTTAAGATTAATAGTATTATAAACATATCTTGAGAA
This sequence comes from Amphibacillus indicireducens, assembly GCF_039539605.1. NCBI lineage: Bacteria > Bacillati > Bacillota > Bacilli > Caryophanales > Bacillaceae > Amphibacillus > Amphibacillus indicireducens. The sequence continues at coordinate 112 of NZ_BAABDL010000075.1, forward strand.
AACGTTTGCATTAGGGGTATTATATTTTTTTGGAAAATTATGCAATCGTTTTCGCGAAGAGAAAATTTCAAAAAGGGAAAGGGGTACCGAAATACTATGTTGAAGAAAAAACATCGAAAAGTGTTATCGCTATGGTTATCAATCTTGATGATCCTTTCAGTTTTTACAGGATTCGTACCAGCGGTTATAGCACAAACAAATGGTGGACCAGTTGTCCATCAAGATGGAAGCGTTACCTTTACTTATGAAGGTGAAGTAGAACGTGTTCGCGTTGCTGGTAGTTTTACTGACTGGCAAGATGAAGCATTAGAAATGGAACAAACAGAAGGGGTTTGGACTTTAACAACTGATCCACTTACTCCTGCTATTTATCAATACAAATTTATTTTAAATGAGGACGATTGGATTAACGATCCAAGTAATTCAGAAGAAGCAGGTGGAAATAGTAGACTTGTTGTTGCTGGGATTAATTTAAACCCGGTTGCAAGTTTATTAGAAGCAGGTAGTACAACTGATTTAAGTGCGAATTATATTAGTGCTGCAGGTGTAGCGTCCGTAGAAACAGATACCGTTTCATGGTCTGTAGAAAATGCACCAGCTGGGGTAGCGGTTGAAGGCACAACTTTAACAATTAACTCGGCTGTTGAAGTAGGAAGTACATTCACTCTTAATGCGGAATTAGATAGTTTTACAGCAGCTAAAGAAATTACAGTATCGGCACAAATGTATCGCTATACGATAAATTACCACCGTACAAATAATAATGTAGACGGTTGGAATTTATGGATCTATAATAGTGGTTTCCCAAGTGCAGGGTATAATTTTTCTGATGCGTTTACGTTAGAGTTTGAAGAGGAAGAGTTCACATTTGCTACAGGTACATTTGCTTTTCCTGAGGATGATATTACAATTATTCCTCGATTAAATGATTGGGAAACTCAAGACGTTGAATTTACGGTAACAATGCCAGACGGGCAAATGAATACAGAAGTTTGGATTGTTCAAGGGTTCCCGCAAGTATTCACAAGTGAAAATGATGCGATTGCTGCATTAACAAGTTCAGTACCTCCGCATATTCGTTTAGTATATGAGCGTGAAGATGCTGATTATACGGACTGGGATGTATGGGTATGGGGTACTGGAGCTCAAGATGACAACCATGATTTTGTAAGATTTGAAGAAGGTAAAGCGATTGCCGAGATAGGTGTAGGACCAATTGCTGAACGTGTTGGATTTATCGTTCGTCAAATCGGTTGGGCTGACCGTGAACCAGGTGGAGACCGATATATTACTGTTAATAAGCTAGATCCAGTTACGAAAGTATTTGTAACGAGTGGAGAAACTGCATTCCACACAGTGCCAGCAGTAAGAGCACCTGAAGTGAACAATGGAAATGCTACATTCCAATTTCGTGATCCAGTTTTATATTTAGAAGATGCAATGGATACGATTGAAAAAGTTGAGCTAAGCATTTTAGATAACCGTTATGAAATGACTTACGAAGAAGCGAATGAGCGTTTCGTATTCACATACGAGGATTTACCATTTGGTGACCATGATTATTCATTCTTTGTAACAATTAATGGCGAAACAACTGAAGTACAAGATCCTTATTTCTCTGGATCAATTTCTTACTTCCAACCTGAAATTGAAATTTCAGGTACGGTGTCTCCAGCTGAAATTGATTACAATCAAAATGCAGTATTAACACTAGACATTGTCAATGAAAATGAAGCAGAGCTTCGTGAAATTTTTGTTGACTTAACTGAAGTGGGTGGAAGCGATCGCGTTTTCATTGACCCTGAACTAGAAGCAATTACAATTGCTGTTCATCATGCAACAACTGCTGGTGTGAAAACACTTCCTTTAACAGCGATTGATGTATACGGTAACGTTCATGAAGGGGAAGCAGAAGTGACAGTGAAAGCTCGTCAATTTGTAGGAGACGCTGACTTTGACTGGGATGAAGCAATTATTTACTTCATATTAACAGACCGCTTCTTTAATGGTGACGAGTCAAATGATGATCCTTACGGAGTAGGCTATGACAAAAATGATCCAGGTGCTTACCAAGGTGGGGATTTTAAAGGTATTACTGCTAAAATGGATTATCTACACGACTTAGGTATTAATACAATTTGGATCAATCCGATTGTTGAAAACATTGTATACGATGTTCGTTGGAACGATACGCCTCATATTACACCATACTATGGTTACCATGGTTATTGGGCAAGTAACTTTAATGAGTTAAACCCACACTTTGGTACAATGGAAGATTTTCATGAAATGATCGATGCAGCACACGATCGTGGCATAAAAATTATGATTGACGTAGTATTAAATCACACTGGCTATGGATTAAAAGCTGCAGATGCTGCTTTAGAAAGCGAGGATATTCCTCATTTCCCGACAGCGGAAGACAGAGCTCGCTTTGATGGGATGCTTCGTGATGGAGGAAATGACACAGTTCGTGGTGAACTAGCTGGTTTACCAGACTTTATTACAGAAGACCCAGAAGTTCGTGCACAAGTGATTGAATGGCAAACACAATGGATTGAAAAATCAAGAACACCAAACGGAAACACAATTGACTATTTCCGTGTCGATACAGTAAAACACGTAGAAGATACAACTTGGATGGCATTTAAAAATGCTCAAACAGAAGTGATGCCTGAATTCAAGATGATCGGTGAATCTTGGGGTGCAAATCAATTTGATGATCATGGATACCTTCGTACAGGTATGATGGATTCATTACTTGACTTTGACTTCAAAAACGTTGCGCGCGACCTTGTTCAAGGACGCATTAACCACGTAGAAAATTATATGAGTGACCGCAATGGAGTTATTGATAACACTGCAACATTAGGGCAATTCATTAGTTCTCATGATGAGCCACGGTTCTTAACGTATATTAACGATGAAGAAAACCTAGGCGCCCATATGCTTGCAGGTTCATTAATGGTAACAAGTAAAGGTCAACCAGTTCTATATTACGGAGATGAGTTAGGTTTAACAGGTAGTGATAACTACCCTTACTATACAAACCGTCAAAACTTCCCATGGGACGAGGTAGACGGAAATCCTGTACACGACCATTTTACAAGAATCTTAAACGCTCGTAAAGACTACTCACAAGTATTTGCTAAAGGTAATAGAGAGCAAGTCGCGGGTGGAGATGCTGAAGGTTACACAGTATTTGCTAGGTCCTTTAATGAAGAAACAGTCCTTGTTGGTTTAAATACAAATGAAGAAGCTGTAGAAGTAACAATTGACGTACCATTTGCTGTAGACGAAGACGTTATCAACGCTTACAGTGGTGAAGAAGTAGAGGTAGGTGCGGATCAAACAGTTACGGTGACAATACCAGGAATGCAAGACGGAGGAACATTTATTCTAGCTGTACCAAGTGAAGATGAGCCAGCGGAAACTCCTGGAACTCCTGAAACTCCTGGAACTCCTGGAACTCCTGGAACTCCTGGAACTCCTGGAACTCCTGGAACTCCTGAAACTCCTGGAACTCCTGAAACTCCTGAAACTCCTGGAACTCCTGGAACTCCTGGAACTCCTGAAGAAGGCGAATCGGCTGAACCTGGTGAAGATGAGTCTGCTGAAGAATCTGACAAAGAAGATAAAGAACTTCCAGACACAGCAACAGCACTTTACAATTATCTATTAATTGGATTAATGTTGTTACTAGTTGGAGCAGGAGTATTCTTCTTCCAAAGAAAAAAATTAGCAAAAGCTAAACAATAAGGAATTACAAAGGGTGATGTGCGCATCACCCTTTTCCTTTCTTGAATTTTGTAAGGGGTTGATAACCATTGTTAGAGGAACAGCCAGTGATTAATGCCCCAGTAATTGAGAATCTAGTAGTGGAAGAATCAACTTCAGAAGACCAAGAAGTAGTAGAAAATGAGTCTAGCGAAGAACTACCGGATACTGCAACAATGCTTTACAATTATTTAGTAGTAGGAATCTAGGAGGATCATTAGTAGCATTCTATCAGAGAAGAAGGTTATCAAGATTTTCGAAGTACTATACTAAGTTGATCCAAGAGAAACAATCTCTTGGATCAACTTTTTTTAATGGTTTAGAAAACCCCTTGCTATGCCGGGGTTTCAAAAGAGCTTATCGCGTGGTATTAAAAAAACCTCACTTCATGGTAAGATAAAGTTGGTTTCCCGACCACTTCATCTCACCATAAAGGAGGTATGCCCTGTGAAGGACATGAATAGTTTAGCACACACAACATGGAATTATAAGTACCACATAGTCTTCGCCCCAAAGTACAGAAGATAAATAATTTATGGCAAATATAAAAAGAGCATTGGTCAAATCATAAGAGATTTATGTGAACGGAAAGGTGTCACTATCCATGAAGCAATTGCTTGTCCGGATCACATTCATATGTTAGTCAGTATTCCACCCAAGTTAAGTCTCTCTCAATTCATGGGTTACTTAAAAGGAAAAAGTAGTCTTATGATATTTGATCGACATGCCAATTTGAAGTATCGATACGGGAACCGGAAGTTCTGGTGTCGGGGTTTCTATGTTGATACAGTTGGTAGAAATAAGAAACAAATACAAGAATACATTAGGAATCAGCTGAAAGAAGACTACATGGGTGACCAGTTAACATTATTCGAAGAATATGACCCATTTACCGGTGAGAAAAATAAAGAAATTCTTTAGAATTAGTGAGTGAATGTGGTGCAGGCGGGAAACCTCCTCAGTAGGCCTTTTAGGCCAAGGCCGGTAAGATAGGCTTTCAGCCGCAGAGCAAACCACCAGTTCACACTGGTGGTTTTGATTATAGAAAAGATAATTACTCATTCGCGATAATTTATGAGAGAATAACAAACTTTGGTTGAAATCTGTATGTTTATTGAAATAATTTGCACCGTAATATTCTTAACTACTCAACTTTCGCAGACTGAAATAGGCAGGTATGCCTTGATATAGTTAGGTAAGCCTGCGATCCATTGTTGTAATTGACTTTTGATTAACTTTTGAATTTTTTTATTAGTCCCTTTTAGGGTATCTTCAAGAAGCTCGATTAATTGCTGTAATGCAATAGCCCAATCGAGTTCACTGATTTCATCACAAAGCTCATAAAACATGCCACCTAATGTTCTTTGGTCCGTGCTGCAGCGGTTTTGCCAGGACAGCACAATGTATCGTGAAAAGACAATGGTTGTATGACTAATTAAGGAATCATACGAACGACTTTGAAACTCTTTCTGGAGTTTTAATAAGGATTTTGTTGTTTTAAAGAAAACTTCAATAGGAAGATTGTATAATCAAGTTAGTCACCTAAAATAAAAGGTCATGTGAATTTCATGTTATATTGAAAGTACGC
>NZ_BAABDL010000076.1:0-13536 GCF_039539605.1 Amphibacillus indicireducens
TGGCATTCACTTTTGGCAATTTAATGGGCAAATCACCTATAAAAAATCAAGTTATGAATAATGCAGGAATAGTTATGTTCGAGGAATTTTAAGACTTTAAATGATGCTTGGTAGAAAATGAAGGGGGTGTTAATCGATGAGCGTGAAGACAATCGAGAAAGTGAAAGAAATTGAACGTCAAGCTGAAGCCCTTGAGCGTGATTATGAACAACAGCTTCTTGAATTGAAAAAATCAAATGAAATAGAAGTTAGCCAATTAGAAGATACATTGGCAAGTGAATTAGCTACGTTTAAAGCACAAGAAACAGAAAAGCTCACAGAGAAATTACAACAATTAAAAGCAACAAATCAAAAGGAAGCAGAAGAACAATTAGTAGAATTGGAACGTGTTTTTTACGATAAAAAAGAAGAATTGGTTCAGGCGGTCGTTAAGGAGGTTATGAGAAAGTATGGCAATAGCTAAAATGAATAAATTGACACTCATATCTTTCCATGAGCAGAAAGACCAGTTATTAAAATCAATTCAAGAATTGCAAAACTTAGAAGTTGTTGACTTGCATGCGACAGAATTAGGAGATTTAGACATATCAACTAACGATGTTGAACAACTAAGAACAACGATTAAGCATTGTGAAACACAAATTGATCAAATCGAATCTGCGTTAACTTTTCTTCAGTCACATTTACCAAAACCGTCGCTTTTGAAAAAGTTACGAACAAAGAAGCAAGCTTATACACTTGATCGCTTGTCAGCTGAAGTCGATCAGTTTTCAACAAAAGAACTTGTTAATCATTTATTAAATAAGCAAATTGAGCTTGAAAAAATTGACGAGCAGCGTCAAGAGCTAACTGAAGAAGAATCATTTTTATCAAACTGGCAGAAATTAAATTTCTGTAAACAAGATGTGCAGAATCCAAAATTTATAACTGGAAGTGTCGGTACTGTTCCACAACATATTCAAAATCAATATATCAATCAGTTAAAAGAAGCTGATATTTTATTTGTTGAAGAGATTTATCAAAATAAATATGAACATGGTGTTTTTATTGCCTATGATCTAACGAATAAGGAAGAAGTGCAGGACTTACTAAATGATTGTCATTTTGATGACTTAACGACGAATTTTGTCGAACTCCCATCTGAAGCATTAAAAAAGATCAAGCACGAATTGACTGAGCTTCAAGCAAGTCAGAAGCAAATTATTAGTGATCTTGAAAAGATGGGAACTGAAGAATGGCAGTTAATGCTTGCCGATGAATATTATCAAGCAATGCTTGAACGAGAGAAGAGTAAATTACTTTTCATAGATGAAAAGCATTTGTTTGTAATGGAAGGCTGGTTAGAAGAAGCTGAAGTTGATTCTATGAAGCAAGCCTTAGAGGAAACCTTAAGTCAACATGATTATGCTTTGTTGATCACCGATGTTATGGAAGAGGATTATAATCGTGTGCCAACCGTGTTAAAAAATAATGGTTTTGTTGCACCTTTCGAGAATATTACCGAAATGTATAATCTTCCTAAATATAATGAAATTGACCCGACTCCTTATCTTGCACCATTTTATTTTGTCTTTTTTGGGATGATGGTGGCTGATCTTGGTTATGGATTACTTTTATTTCTAGCAACATTTTTAGCATTTAAGTTATTTAATTTTGATTCTACGATGAAGAAGAATTTGAAGTTTTTTCACTTAATATCCTACCCAACAATGATTTGGGGATTAATTTATGGATCATTTTTCGGCTTTGAATTACCATTTGTATTATTGTCAACGATAGACGATGTTATAACGATCTTAGTTATCTCGGTCGTTTTTGGTTTAATTCATATCTTTGTTGCTTTGGGATTAAATACTTATTTGAAGCTAAGAGATGGCGACAAGTATGGTTCAGTCGCGGATGGCTTTGGTTGGATCATGATCTTATTAGGATTAATTATCTTATTAGTTGGTTCAATGCTGATTAATAATCAACTTTTAAGTCAAATTGGTGGAGGACTTGCGATTTTAGGTGTGCTAAGTATTTTAGGTGCGACAATGCTAGCTTCTAAAAATAAAGCACTTGGTCTAGGCTTAGGCGTTTACAATCTATACGGCGTAACTGGATATATTGGTGATATTGTAAGTTATTCACGTCTAATGGCACTTGGTGTCTCAGGAGCCAGTATTGCGCTTGCGTTTAATATGATCATTGGATTTATTCCGCCAATAGGTCGCTTTACAATCGGGATTGTATTATTTGTTGCCCTACATGCATTAAATCTAGGTTTAACAATGTTAAGTGCATACGTACATGGTGCACGATTAATTCTTGTGGAGTTCTTTGGTAAATTTTATGAAGGTGGAGGTAAGGCATTTAAGCCATTAAAAGCCTCTGAAAAATATATTCAATTAAAAAGTAAAAATGAACGATTAAGAGATGGAGGAATTTAATTATGGAAAGTTGGTTACAATTTTTTGTAGAAAACAATGGTGGGTTAATTTTTGCTACATTAGGAATTGCAATAGCAGTTATTTTTGCTGGGTGGGGTTCAGCTAGAGGGGTTGGAATGACTGGTGAGGCAGCAGCTTCATTAATAAAAGAACAACCAGAAAAGTTTGGTAAATCATTAATCCTGCAACTACTACCAGGTACTCAAGGTTTATATGGCTTTGTTATTGGGTTCTTAATTTACATTAATATGGATCCAGGCATGGCGTTTGGTGAGGGAATTTATATGTTAATGGCAGCTTTACCCGTAGCATTTACTGGGTTAACTGCTGGTATTGCACAAGGTCGAGTGTCAACTGCAGCAATTCAAATCTTAGCTAAAAGAGAAGACCAAAATACAAAAGGTATTATTTACTCAGTTATGGTTGAGACATACGCCCTTTTAGGATTAGTTATTTCCTTCTTACTTGTAATAGCATAAGATTAAAAATAGTGAGAGGATGGAATTCATGGAAGATATTAGCGTTTTGTCAGTACAAATTTTGTCACGGACTAAAAAGCAGGGACAAAGCAAACTAGAAGCTTATCAAAAAGTTGCTGATGATAAGCTTGAGGAAACTAGTAAAAAGCTTGAAGAAAGTGAAAAACGACAAAAAGACTTAATTATTCAGCAATTAAACAATGATTATGAACGTCAGATTCAAACAATGAAAAACAAACAAAGAAACCAGATTTTAGCTAAAAAACAAGAACTATTAAATACCGTTTTTGATCAAGCCGTAACTGAGCTTGAAAATTGGGATGAAACGCAATTTAGCCAGTTTTTATCTGGTGTGCTAAGTAAAATTGATCCAAATAAAGAGTGGTCAATTGTTTCTGGTGAACGTTCAGTCAAACTGATGCAATCTAATCAAGTAAAAACTGTTTTGTCTCACTATTCATTTGTCACTGTGTCTGACCAAACAGTTAATAATAAAGCAGGCTTTATTTTAGAGCAAGGTGGAATTGATTATAATTTCTGCTTTGATGTCTTAATAAATGAACTGAAAAAAGATTTTTCTCCACAACTTGCGACCCTAGCATTTTAAAAAATTCTGCTAGTGTTCAAATTAATGAGTAAGGGGGGAGAATAAATGCGAGATACTGAATATAAAGGGATTAATACACAAATTCGTGTCGCTGAGACGAAATTGTTTTCACGAGAAGATTATGAAAAAATGCTTCGAGCAGAAGGACTTCGTGGTGCTTTAGATGTTTTGAAGGGCACAGACTATTATTTTGATGAACAAGAAGTGTTACATACGAAGAACTTTGATCAGTTTTTGATGGCTCGATTACAAACTGTTTATGATGAACTTTTTGAGATGACACCGAATCGTGAGGTAGTCGAAATATATACGTTACGTTACAGCTACCATAATCTTAAGGTGTTGCTCAAACAAAAGCTTAAAGAAGTTGACCTTGAGCATTTATTAATTCCAATTGGGAAAGAATCAATTTCCACGTTACGTAACTTAGTTAAAACTGAACAGTCGGAAATACTTGATCCAATTATAGTCGAAGCTGTTCAACATGCTTTAGAAGATTACAAAACATTTGAACGAATTGAAGCAATTGATGTCTATATGGATACGTATTATTACAAGCATATCCGTGCGATTGCTGATGAACTAAATAATGCGACAATATCTAAAGTCGTTGATGTCATGATTGATTTAGACAACTTATCAACAGTGATCAGAAGTTTAAATCAACAGAAATCACGGTCTTTTCTCCATACGGTGCTATCAAGCTCTGGCTCAATTGCTAAGCAAGCCATTATCGATGCAGCTGATCAAGGAAAAGGAGCTTTAAGTGAACTTTACTTAAGTCAACCGTATGCAAAAGAGTTAGATGCGATTTTAGGCGATTCTAGAGCAGAGATCAACCCGATGATGCTTGACCGGATCATCGAGGAAATTATTGATGAATTAATGGACGAGGGCAAGTATCAAGCTTTCGGGCCAATGCCTGTTGTTGCCTATATTTTTGCGATTGAAAAAGAAGTAACAAATATTCGATTAATTCTTGTTGGAAAAGATAATCAAATCGATGATCAAATTTTAAGAGAAAGGATGCGACCTATTTATGGCTCATAGAATAGCGGTAGTTGGAGACAAAGATTCGGTACTTCCTTTTAAAATCCTTGGGTTTGATGTGTTTGCAGCTGATACAGGTAAAGAAGCAAGGCAAACAATCGATTCTTTAGCAGAAAAAAAATACGGTGTTATTTATTTGACCGAAGCGATTGCTGAAGAAATACCAGATACAATTAAGCGATATGACGCAGAAGTTAAGCCTGCGATTATCTTAATTCCAAATCATAAGGGATCACTAAATATCGGAAAAAACCGAATTGAAAAAAATGTTGAAAAAGCAGTAGGACAAAATATTTTATAACTAGGAGGGGACTTATTTGAAAAAAGGAAGAATTGTCAAGGTTTCCGGTCCTTTAGTTATGGCAGAGGGTATGGAGCAAGCGAATATCCAAGACCTTTGCTATGTAGGGGACATGAGATTAGTCGGTGAAATCATTGAAATGCGTAATGATGTCGCCTCTATTCAAGTATACGAAGAAACCTCTGGACTCGGCCCTGGCGAACCGGTCGAAACGACTGGTGAAGCTTTATCTGTAGAATTAGGTCCTGGAATCGTTTCACAAATGTTTGACGGGATTCAACGACCACTTGATACGTTTAAAGAAAAAACTGAAAGCGACTATCTTGTTAGGGGCGTTAATATTTCAAATTTAGATCGTGATCAAAAATGGTCTTTTACAGCGACAAAATCAGTTGGTGATCAAGTTGAGACTGGTGATATTGTCGGTACGATTCAAGAGACAAAAGTTATCGAACACCGAATTATGGTTCCACACGGTATTAAGGGAACAATCAAATCAATTGAAAGTGGCGAATATACGTTAGAAGACACTGTTTTTTCAATTGAAACTGAAGCTGGTGTTAAAGAGTTAACGATGTTACAAAAATGGCCTGTTCGTCGAGGCCGTCCATTTAAGAAAAAGTTAAATCCAAATCAGCCAATGGTCACTGGTCAACGTGTCATTGATACATTTTTCCCAATTACAAAGGGTGGCGTGTCTGCTGTACCTGGACCGTTTGGTGCTGGTAAAACAGTTGTACAGCACCAAATTGCGAAATTCAGTGACGTTGATCTTGTTGTTTACGTTGGATGTGGTGAACGTGGAAATGAGATGACAGACGTTCTGAATGAATTTCCTGAGTTGATTGACCCAAACACTGGTGAATCATTGATGGAACGGACAATCTTAATTGCGAACACGTCAAACATGCCAGTAGCTGCACGTGAGGCATCAATTTATACAGGTATAACAATTGCTGAGTATTTCCGTGACATGGGTTATAGTGTTGCGATTATGGCTGATTCTACATCACGTTGGGCTGAAGCACTTCGTGAAATGTCAGGTCGTTTAGAAGAGATGCCAGGGGATGAAGGTTATCCGGCCTATTTAGGAAGTCGAATCGCTGAATATTACGAGCGTGCTGGTCGCGTTATTTCAGTTGGCTCTGATGAGCGTGAAGGAAGTATTACTGCGATTGGTGCGGTGTCACCTCCAGGTGGAGATACATCAGAACCAGTTACTCAAAACACATTACGTGTCGTAAAAGTGTATTGGGCACTTGATTCATCGCTTGCACAAAAACGTCACTTCCCATCTGTTAACTGGTTAACGTCCTATTCACTTTACTTAACTGAAGTTGGTGAATATATGGACGAGGCATTAAAAACAGACTGGTCGAAGATGGTTCAGCATTCAATGAACTTATTACAAGAGGAAGCTGAGTTAGAAGAGATCGTTCGTCTCGTTGGAATTGAATCACTATCTGAAAAAGACCGATTAACGATGGTAATTGCGCAATCATTGAAGGAAGATTATCTCCAGCAAAACGCTTTTGACGATGTGGATACATACACTTCACGTCAAAAACAATTTGTCATGCTTGATTTAATTTTATCGTTTGAAAAAGAAGCGCGTGAAGCGATGAAACTCGGTGCTTATTTTGATGAGCTTATTGAAGGAACAGATGAACTCCGTGATCGAATTGCGCGAGCTAAATATATTAGTGAAGATCAAATCGATCAGATTAAAGCAATTAAAGAAGATACTAAAGAAATCATTCATGAGATTGTTTCTAGAGGGGGGATGACAGAAAATGCTGAAGGAGTATAAAACAGTTAGTGAAGTCATTGGACCTCTAATGGCGGTCGAGCAAGTCGAAGGTGTTAAGTATGATGAACTTGTTGAAGTCCAAATGCAAACAGGTGAAATCAGACACGGTCAAGTACTTGAAGTTGATGGCGATAAAGCGATGGTGCAAATTTTTGAAGGGCCAAGTGGAATCAATATTAAAGATACAAAAGTTCGCTTCCGAGGAAAACCACTTTCTCTCGATGTCTCTGAAGATATGGTGGGGAGAGTTTTTGACGGAATGGGTCAACCGATGGATGATGGCCCAGCGATTATCCCTGAGGCGAGTTTAGATGTAAATGGTCAAGCGATTAATCCAATTGCCCGTGACTATCCGGATGAGTTTATTCAAACGGGGATCTCGTCAATTGATCATTTGAACACACTCGTTCGTGGTCAAAAATTGCCTGTATTCTCTGGATCAGGTCTACCACACCGTGATTTAGCTGCTCAAATTGCACGTCAAGCATCTGTGTTAAACAGTGATGAAAAATTTGCAGTTGTTTTTGCGGCGATGGGGATCACTTTTGATGAAGCTGAGTTCTTCATGGAAGATTTCCGTAAAACAGGTGCGATTGATCGTTCAGTTATGTTTATTAACTTAGCGAATGACCCTGCGATCGAGCGGATTGCGACACCAAAAATGGCATTGACTACAGCTGAGTACTTAGCTTTTGAAAAAGATATGCACGTACTCGTTATTATGACGGATATGACTTATTATTGTGAGGCATTACGTGAAATCTCCGCAGCTCGTCGTGAGGTTCCAGGTCGACGCGGTTATCCCGGGTATCTGTATACGAACCTTTCAACATTATATGAGCGTGCAGGACGTTTAGTTGGCAAAAAAGGATCAGTCACGCAAATTCCAATCCTGTCAATGCCAGAGGATGATATTACACATCCAATTCCAGATTTAACAGGTTATATTACTGAAGGGCAAATTATTCTTTCTCGTGAATTGCACAATGCGGGTGTGAAGCCACCGATTGACGTGCTTCCATCGCTATCACGATTAAAAGATAAGGGAACAGGTGAAGGGAAAACCCGTGTTGACCATGCACCAACAATGAACCAATTATTTGCTGCATACGCAAAAGGGAAAGAAGCAAAAGAATTAGCGATTGTTCTTGGAGATTCTGCTCTATCAAAAACTGATCGATTATACGTTGAATTTACTGATCGTTTTGAAGAAGAATATATCAATCAAGGTTTTTACACAAACCGAACAATTGAAGAAACATTAGATTTAGGTTGGAAGTTGCTTTCAATCTTGCCTAAGTCAGAATTGAAACGGATTAAGAGTGATATGATTGAAAAGTTTATGCCGGAAGGAGAGTGATTAGGTCATGGCGAGATTAGATGTCAAGCCAACTCGGATGGAATTATCCAACCTTAAAGACCGTTTAGCTATTTCAACTCGTGGTCATAAGCTTTTAAAGGATAAACAGGACGAGCTGATGCGTCAATTCATTACATTAATTCGTCAAAATAATGAATTGCGTGCAGAAGTCGAAAAAGAACTAACTGAAGCGATGCGTGCTTTTGTCGTGGCGAAATCTTTATTAAATGAATCCTTTATTGAAGAATTATTTGCTGTTCCAAATACGTCGGTTACTTTAGATATACAAGAGAAAAACATTATGAGCGTAATCGTGCCTCAAATGGATTTCATGGTTGACGAAGCTGTTAAAGAGCCAGAAATGCAATATGGCTTTTTAAACTCAAATAGTGAGCTTGATCAAGCAATTGATCGAATTAAAACGATTTTACCTAAACTCTTAAAGCTTTCCGAAATCGAGAAAACCTGTCAGCTCATGGCTGATGAAATTGAGAAGACACGACGCCGAGTGAATGCACTTGAGTATTTAAAGATTCCGGAATTAGAAGAAACGATTTATTATATCGAAATGAAGCTTGAAGAAAATGAACGTGCTAATATTACCCGGATAATGAAAGTTAAAGATATGGGGCAATAAACTAAAAAACCATTCGTTGCTAATCGACGGATGGTTTTTTTGGTGAAGCAATATTGTTGACACTTGGCGGGTTAAGGATTAGAATGGTTTTTAACTATAAAATATGATAATTCATATTATTCAGTTAATTTAAACTAAAGGTGGTGTCAAAGCATGGAGAAAGCAGATAATGATTGGTGATTGGGTTAACTTAAGATCAAGTAAGGGTGAACAGATTCATGGTTATGTTGAAAAAATGACGGGTGATCATACAGTCGTCCAATTGCGTGTCGTTTCAAGTGAAAATCAGATCTTAGTTGGTCAGAGCATCCAGGTTCAAGTGAACAAACTAACGAAAGAAGATGAGACCGAACAATATAGTGCTGGGGAATTAAAGCAGTTAATTGATCTTGCCCTACTAACAAATGATAAAGCATGGTTTGACTCACTGATGACAAAATATCAAAAGTTGAAGATCAAACAAAATAATTAATTTTAAAGTTTTATTATGAAAAAGGAATTCAGTTGATGAACTGGATTCCTTTTTTCATATCATTATAATTTAAATAGATTTACTTCTACTTAAATGGTTTAGAGGTGACACTCCGTGATCTGCACTCTGGGTGGACGCTTTCCGCGGGATCGGCCTCAACTTTTATTGTTCCACTACCGTGTCACAATAAGGATTTTCGGACTCGATCTTGTCCCGCTGGAGTCGCCACCCGTCGTTCCAATCACTTGGTTGGCGCTTTTGATAATGAATTATAAATTGATTATTTTTTGAAAAAGACTTGAATTATTTGATGTTATTTTAAATGTAAAATTAAAACATACAAAGGAAATTCTAATAATTCTAAGACTTCAAAGAATCCAAAAGATTATAAAAATATAATTGATTCTATTTACGAGAAAACCTTAAATAGAATCTTTTTACTTAGTAAGACTAGGTGGTGTCTCAGATTTTTTTAATTTGAATAGATCGATCAAGCTAATCACGCACTTCAATTGACATCATTCAAAATCTATGATAAAAAATATATGTTAGCACTCTAACTGTCTAAGTGCTAATTATATATTTAGAAAGAGGAGATAATGATGGCAAAACAACAATTTGAAGCAGAATCAAAACGATTATTAGATTTAATGATCAACTCGATTTACTCAAAGAGAGAAGTTTTCTTAAGAGAATTGATTTCAAATGCAAGTGATGCAATTGACAAAATGTATTACTTAGCACTTACTGATGATTCAATTACGTTTGATCAAAGTGATTACTACATACGAATTGACGTTGACAAAGAGAAACGTCAATTAACAGTTACCGACACTGGAATTGGGATGACAAAGGAAGAATTGGCATCTAATCTAGGTGTGATTGCTAAAAGTGGTTCATTAGCATTTAAAAATGAGAATGAAATTAAAGATGGCCACGACATCATTGGCCAATTCGGGGTTGGTTTTTATGCGGCTTTTATGGTCGCTGATCATGTAACTGTTCACTCAAGAGCGCACGGAGAAGAGCAAGCTTATCAGTGGTATTCTGAGGGGGCTGAAGGCTTTACGATTGAACCATGTGAGAAAGAAAGCGTAGGAACGACGATTACTTTAAAGATTAAAGAAAATGCTGATGAAGAGGATTTTGATCAGTTTTTAGAGCCTAGTCATCTACAATCGATCATTAAGAAATATTCAGACTTTATTCGCTATCCAATCAAAATGGAACTCTCAGAACAAAAGCTTAAAGCAGATTCTGATGATGAATATGAAACAGTAATTGAAGAGAAAACAGTTAACAGTATGGTTCCGATCTGGAAGAAAAATAAGTCAGAACTAACAGATGATGACTATATTCAATTTTATCAAGAGAAGCATTATGGATTTGACCAACCACTTAATCATATTCACATCAGTGTGGATGGGAATATTCGCTATCAAGCGATTCTTTATATTCCTGAAACAGCACCATATGATTACTATTCAGCTGAATATGAAAAAGGTTTAGAACTCTATTCAAGTGGTGTATTAATCATGAACAAAGCTCCTGAATTATTACCAGATTACTTCAGCTTTGTGAAAGGATTAGTTGATTCTGAAGATCTTTCATTAAATATTTCTCGTGAAATGCTTCAGCACGATCGTCAATTGAAATTGATTGAAAAGAATTTAACACGTAAAATTAAACAAGAATTATTAAAAATGTTACGTAATGACCGAGAAAAATATGAGAAATTTTTCGAAGCATTTGGTCGTCAATTAAAATTTGGTGTTTACAATGACTTTGGTCAACATAAAGAGACATTAAAAGATCTGTTGCTATTCTACTCTTCAACTGAGAAAAAATTAGTGACATTAAAAGAATATGTCGAGCGAATGAAAGAGGGACAAGACTCAATTTTCTATGCAACTGGTGAAACAAATGCTCGAATTGAACGATTACCACAAACAGAATTGGTTCAAGAAAAGGGATATGAAATCTTATATTTAACAGATGATATTGATGAGTTTGCAATTAAAATGTTAGTTGATTATGATGAAAAAACTTTTAAATCTGTATCGAGTGGGGATCTTAATTTAGTAGATGATCAAGATGAAGAGTCAGTTGAATTAACAGATGAAGAACAAGCATTGTTTAATAAAATGAAAGAAATTCTAAAAGATAAGGTGACGGATGTTCGACGTTCGAAACGATTAAAATCACATCCGGTTTGTTTAACAAATGAAGGTGAAATTTCAATTGAAATGGAAAAGGTATTAAGTATGATGCCTGATAACCAAGGAATCCAAGCAAATAAAGTACTTGAAATTAATACGGATCATGCCATTTTCCAATCATTAAAAACAATTGAGCAAAATGAAGCAGACAAGCTTGAAAAATACGCAAACATATTATACAATCAAGCACTCTTAATTGAAGGCTTACCAATTGAAGATCCACTAAGCTTTACGAATGATGTGTGGGAAGTTTTAAAATAAGCTACAATTTACACCTAAGTAATGTATAATTTTGTCGAATCGTGCCATCCTAATGCTATTGGAGGTGTTAGGATGGAACACGTAAAATTAATTATGATTAAGTATTTTGCAACGTTCGTCTTACTCTACTTAGTGTTAGGAATTGCTTACGGACTGACAACAAGTCAAATTTTCTTCGTTAGCTTAATTAGTTTGGCGCTCTATTTTCTTGGAGATCTCTTTATTTTAGATCAAACGAACAATTTTATCGCAACATTTTCAGATGTTGTCATTAACTTTATCGTAATCTATCTCCTATTGGATGTAGTCGGTTTTGCTGGTGACCGATTAATCGCAGCATTCATCTCATCGATCGTACTTGGCTTTTATGAAATCTTTTTTCATCTATACGTCACAGAAGAATTCAGTTATGAACATGAACCGATTTCAATCGGACGCTATGACTATTTGATGGAGTTGTCAGAAGAATTTGAGCCGTTTATTGACGATGAGGAAGATGATTATTACTAGATAATCAACTAATTAACAATTTAATGACTGAGAAAAAGCACTGGGTTTCGTTTTGAAATCACAGTGCTTTTTTAGAGAATATGATTTGACAATCGGATCATTAATCCGTAAGCTTTTAGTAGTATTTGCTTGTTAGAGCTATTGAATGGGGGAAATCGTTTGAAACTATTAATTGACTTATTTTTTACATTCTCACGAGTAGGTTTGCTAACCTTTGGTGGTGGTTATGCAATGCTACCTATTCTGCAAAAAGAAGTTGTCGAAACGAAAAAATGGACTACTGAAGAAGAGATGATTGACTATTTTGCGATCGGCCAAACGACACCCGGTATCATTGCTGTAAATACAGCCACATTTGTTGGTCATAAGCAACATGGTGTCCTAGGTGGAATTGTAGCAACATTGGGCTTAGTTTTCCCATCATACATAATTATTACAATCATCGCTATGTTCATGCGTAACTTTTCAGACTCCATTGTTTTACAAAATGCATTTGCCGGGATTCGTGTCAGTGTGTATGTGCTAATTTTAAGTGCTGTACTTAAATTATGGAAAAGCTCAGTCGTTGATAAGATCGGTTTGCTAATCTTTTTACTCGTCTTTACACTGTCTATTTTCACGAATTGGTCACCAGCAGTTTTTGTAGTTATTGCAGGTGTGATTGGTGTAATTGTGAAGTGGCAAGAGAGGAGGCAAGTTAAATGATCTATTTACAGTTATTTTATGAATTTTTTAAAACAGGTTTGTTTGCTGTTGGTGGTGGACTGGCAACATTACCATTCTTATACGATATGTCTGATTCAACAGGCTGGTTTACTCATGAACAGTTAGCAGATATGATTGCAATCTCAGAGTCCACACCAGGTGCAATCGGAATTAATATGGCAACGTATACTGGATATTTAACGGCTGGATACCTTGGTGGTCTCGTTGCGACAATTGGACTTGTGACACCTTCGATTATTATTATTTTAATTATTGCACGTGTATTAACCAAATTTAGAGAAAATCAGATTGTTGAAGCAACTTTTTACGGTTTAAGACCGGCTTCAACAGCATTAATTGCAGCAGCTGGTTTTTCAGTTGTCTGGCTTGATTTGTTTGACTTTTCTCATTTAGTTAATACAAATGACTGGCTTGGTTTTGTTAATTTGAAAGCACTTGCTTTAGCAATTATTTTGTTTTTCCTGATGAGACTAAAACTCTTTAAGCATTTGCATCCAATTTATTTCATTGCTTTCTCGGCAATTGTCGGGATTATCTTTCAATTTGCTCAATAATCGTAACCTTATTAGTTTGATCTCGACTAATTAAGTGAATTGATCAAGGTAACGTCAAAAGTTCTATGAAAAGAACTGAAAAATCGAGATCCCAAAAGTTTAATGGCAAAAAAACGAC
>NZ_BAABDL010000077.1:0-27678 GCF_039539605.1 Amphibacillus indicireducens
AACCAGATGGTAAAATTTAACTCACAGTTTGAGCAAGTAATATGCATTTAAATAAATTTACTCTTCATAGCTAATTTTAGGTGACTAACTTGATTATACAATCTTCCTCGGTTATAATAAGAATAATGGAGCGTAACCTTTTTAAGTACGGAGCGTCTGATTAAGTAGTTAGACAAAATAGGGGGTATCGTTGTGAAGAAAAAAATGATCGGTTTGATTTTAGTATCCTTATTGTTGTTATTCGCTTGTAGTAGTGATGACTATAGTGGCAATTACGCTGACTATGATATGGCGGTTAGTGATGAAGCAAGTTATCAATCTGAAATCGGTATGATGAGTGATGAACAAGCTGACTTTGCGATTGAACCCACTGATCCAACAGCACCTGATCTTGAAAGATTATCAGAAGCAACTCGAAAGATTATTTATAATGCTTATCTTGATTTAGAAGTAAAGCAGTATTTGGATGTGGTCCAAATCATAGAGGAAACGGTCAATGAGATGAATGGCTATATCGTTTCAAATCAAACGAGTCGATTAGATGACCAGTTGCACGAAGGCCATCTTCAACTTCGGATCCCACAAGAGTCACTTGATTTGTTTTTTAATTTTTTAGAAGATAATGATCAGATTTTAATTAATCACCGTGAGTTAACTGGTAAGGATGTAACGGATCAATACGTTGATTTAGCTACACGACTAGAATCTCGTGAGCAACTTGAAGCACGACTTTTAACGTTTATGGAGGAAGCTGAAACAACTGAAGATCTCTTGAATATTTCTAGAGATTTAGCTAATGTTCAGTACGAAATCGAGAGCATTAAAGGGCAGATGAATTATATTGATAATCGATCTGATTTAGCTACTGTTGAGCTTTATATCATTGAACAGCAAACTGAATTTGCTCATGAACAAAATTTAAATATTTGGCAACGAACAAAGGAACAGTGGTTGAACAGTTATAATCGCCTTTTAATTGGTGGCGCTAATTTATTTGTCTTTATCGTTGGAAATTTGCCAGTAATTATCTTGATTGTTGTGATTAGCGGGTTAGTTTATTTTGCTTATCGTAAGCGGAGAGGTAGACGGACGATTGAGTAAAGAGCAAGAAAACCTTCAAGCCTTGATGGTTGAAGGTTTTTCTTATTTACTAAAAAACAGCACTTTTTAATTGTTGTTTTCGGTCGTGGCGTTCGAAGGCTAATTCAATTAGTCGATCGATCAATTTAGGATATGGTAAACCACTTAAGCCCCATAAACGAGGGTACATACTAATTTTAGTAAAGCCTGGAACTGTGTTGACTTCGTTAACAATTAATGTCCCGTCAGGTTTCATAAAAAAGTCAACCCGAGCCATTCCTTCACAATCTAATGTCTTAAATACTTTTAACGCTTCTTCTTGAACATTTTTCGTCTGCTCATTTGTTAAGTCTGCTGGAGCAGATAGTTTCGCTCCAGATTCATCAATATATTTTGATTCGTATGAGTAAAAGCCTGATTGAGGCAAGATTTCTCCAGGAACTGAAGCAATTGGTTCATCGTTCCCAAGGATTGCACATTCAATTTCACGGCCAATGATTGCTTCTTCAATTAGTACTTTATCATCGTACAGAAATGCCTCTTTGATTGCTTGCTCGAATTCGACTTCCGTCTCTACTTTATTAACACCGACCGACGATCCTTGGTTAACAGGTTTAACAAACAACGGTAAACCGAGCTTTTCTTGAACAAACGTGAAATCAATTTCTGCTTGTTGGTATTTTTTATAAACAAGTCCGTTAGCAACATTAATCCCTGCATCTCGTAAAATTCGTTTCGCAAAATCTTTATCCATACTGACTGCAGAACCTAATAAATCAACACCGACAAAGGGCAAATTCAACGTGCGCAACAGGCCTTGGATACTGCCGTCTTCACCTAGAGTTCCGTGAATGATTGGGAAAATAACATCAATTTGCGGTAATGGTTGCTTGGTCTGATAATTATAAATTTGACCTTGCTTTTCACCTGGTAAAACAGCAATTTTAGTTTCTGTTTTTTTCAGTTCAATTGCCTTTGGATCTTGTTCATTTAATAAGAAAGAAGCTTCATCATTAATTTGCCAACTACCTTCTTTATCTACCCCAATTAACACGACGTGATACTTATCACGGTCAATGGCGTCAATAATATTTTTAGCGGATTGTAATGAAACCTCATGCTCTGCTGATTTACCACCAAACACAATTCCAACTCTTATTTTCCCCATCTATTTCAACTCCTTCAACTATTCACCTAAGCTAATTTTAGGTTTTCGGAATAATGCCATTAACCCAGCAATGACATAGAACAAACTAGCTACAAGCGCAATAAAGAATTGGAGAAACCCAATAAAGATGCCCGCTGCTAAAAGAATGACTCCAGCAATTTTAGGTCGTTTATCATTCCGCAAGAGTAAAACACTTACGATACCAACGATTACAGTGATCACTGCTAAGACTATAATAATAATGCCAGCTGTTCTTAATGCTTCTACAAATTCATCATAAGTCGACAGATCTTCTTCAGCTACTTCTTCAACTGACGCATCTTCTAAATACTGTTCGTATAGATCTGTTGCCATCTCATCATCATGGACATTGATCATGGTTGCTCCAGTTACACCGAAGAAAAAGAACACTGCCATCCCCATAATGACCAAGAATATTTCAATTTTCCTATTTATCATAAGTCGTCAACACCTCTTTCTCTGATCTCTTTACATTCTAACATATTGGGTGTTTAACTGACTAATTTAATTATAGTCAGATTCATTTTAATTATGAATCCAACTTAAATACTACCGCTAAGTTTAACGAGAGATTCGGTTGCTAATTTTGGCTGATCTGCTGAAGCAATTTCTGAGATAACGGCTACACCATCTGCTCCAGCTTTTCTAATCTCAATTAAATCAGACTTCGTAATCCCACCAATCGCAACGCTTGGAAGTTTTGGTACTGCTTTAGTAATTTCGATAACTCCTTCAAGTCCAATCGGCTGTTTAGCATCACTTTTAGTTGTCGTTTGAAAAATTGGACCAATCCCGATATAATCAACGGCTAGTTTTTCCGCTTCAATAGCTTGATCAGTGGTTGTTATCGACAGTCCAATCTTCATTTTAGTTGGTGCAATTTTTCTGATGTCTTGAATCGATAAATCATCTTGCCCTACATGAATACCATCTGCGTTAAGTCGGATCGCAAGCTCAAGATCATCATTAATAAAAAATGGCACCTGATACTTTTGACAAAGCTTTTGCATTTGCTCTGCCAATTGAAATTTAGCTTCACCTGTTTTAGCTCCAGAACCTTTTTCACGAAATTGAAAGCAAGTAACCCCACCTTGTAATGCTTGCTCTAAAACGAAGAGCGGATCTTGGTCGTTTACATTTTGACTGCCGAGAATAAAGTAGACTGCAAGCGACGATCGATTAAAATTCACTCCCGTTCACACTCACTTTCTCGATTTGAAGTCGCTCTTCTAAATCGGTTGCTGTGACTCCGCTTAGCGCATCTAAAAAAGCGATGTGGAATTGGCCAGATAATGTCGCTTGTTCCGCCGCTTTTTCTGCTGCAATTGTAAAATAAGCAACCGCTGCAGTTGGTGCAAGAATATTAGATTGATTTGCAGCTAAAAAAGCCGCCACAACCGATGATAGTAAGCAACCTGCTCCCGTTATTTTTGTTAATAGTGCTGAACCATTTGTTAGTTTAATAATTGTTGCTTGGTCAGCAATAAAATCGGTTTTCCCCGTCATCACAATCGGTATAGCCAATTTTTCGATTGATTGTCTAATCACTATTTCCCCATCCAACTGTTCTGTTGCATCGACACCTCTCATATCCGCTTTTAGTCCAGCTAAATGACTAATTTCCGCTGTGTTTCCCCGGATTAAGTTGATCTCTAGTTCAGATAATAGTTTGCGTGCTGCTTCAGTTCGGAACTTTGTTGCCCCAACGCCAACCGGGTCAAAAACAATCGGAATACCTTTTCGATTAGCAGCACGTCCAGCAACGATCATCGTTTCTAATAATTCCTCAGTTAATGTCCCGATATTTAAAACGAGCGCATCTGATTGTGTTGTTATTTCTGCAACCTCACGTCGTTCATGCGCCATAATCGGTAAGGCGCCAAGTGCATAGAGTCCATTTGCGGTAAAATTCATCACAACTTGATTCGTTATATTATGAATCAACGATTGTTTTTGTTTAACTTGGTCAACAATCTCAATGATCGATTGTTTCATTTCGAATAACCTCTTTCATTTGGCAATCCTTTGAGGCGATAACCCCAATGATTTGTTGGGCCATTTCCCTTGCCTAACTTTAAAGAATAACGAATCGCATCAGTAATATAAACTTTCCCTCGTTTAACCGCTTCAAGAACCGATTTCCCTTTCGCCAGTTCTGCCGTGATCACCGCAGAGAATGTACACCCTGTTCCGTGTGTATGAGGCGTGTCAAAGCGCTCTGATATAAGGTGATGAATCTGGTTACCATCATAAAAAACATCGACCGCACCACCTTCAAGGTGACCACCTTTCACCACAGCTGTCTGTGCACCAAGTTCATTGACAATTTCGATAGCAGCCTCTTCCATTGCTCTAATCGTCGTCACTTTTCTCCCGACTAATATTTCAGTTTCAGATAAATTAGGCGTCACAATTGTAGCAAGCGGGACTAAACGTTCTTTAATCATCGTTTGAGAAGCTTCTTCCATTAATACATCTCCACTTGTAGCAACCATGACTGGATCTAAGCAATAAGGGATCGCTCGATATTGTTCAAAATAATCAGCAATTAACTCCATCATCTCAATTGTTGCAATCATCCCTGTTTTAATTGCGTGTGGTTTAATATCAGTGAAGACAGACTTGAGCTGTTGTTCAATAAAAGCAGTCGGTAAATTATGAATGCTTTGCACACCTAATGTATTTTGGGCGACTGCAGACGTTAAAACACTCATACCATAAACTTCACGTTCCTGAAATGCCTTTAAATCGGCTTGAATGCCTGCTCCTCCTGTTGGATCTGTTCCTGCAATTGTTAAAGCTGTTTTTACATTCATCATTGCTTTCCCCCTTGTGAATTTTTAGAAAACTTGGCATTCGCCAAGCCTTTAGGCGAATGCTTTAGTTGCACTTTTGTAGTAAGAAAGTTGTTATACTTTCTTATCTACGAAATAAAAAAACCACCCCTGAAGTAGGAGCGGTTTACATTATTTAAAGTAGTGTAAGCAATGCTCCACTTTCCTACGTAGGTATTAGCCTAATCAGGTTCAAAGGGACTAAAGAGTTATCTTTATCTCAGCGTCAAACGCGCCCCTAGTGGAAAAATATATAATTTTTTATTGGATCGGTAAATTTCATAATCATTTATACGGATATAAAACACAAATAACCATGTTGGTGCTAGACCGGTGATTTCCACTCTGGGTGGACGCGTTCCGCGGGATCGGCCTCAGCTTGCTAATAAAAACTTTACAAGTTTTTATTAGCGGATCTTCGGACTCGATCTTTTCCCGCCGGAGTCGCCACCCGACGTTCCAATCACTTGATGTGCTGTCTTAATATTATTTATTAAGTCGATACAATTACTGCTCATTCGTGTTTTGCTTTCAATCTAATAATTATGAAATTTACTTAACTTTATACTTATCTAACCATAATATTTGTTCTTAGGCAAAGGTAATGATTATGGGCTAACGGCGCCGATTGAATCGAGTGGCCAGATTCTAAAGACGACTTCACCAATAATTGAATCTTCATGGATCACGCCAAATTCCCGGCTATCATAACTATGTTTACGGTTATCACCCATTACAAAGTATGTGTCCTCTGGGATTTTTGCTGAGCTGAAGTATCTAACCGAAACTTCGTCTGTTTGAATTTCCGTTAAATAATTTTCATCATAGGCAACGTCGTTAATATATAAAGTATCATTAATGATTTCAATTTCGTCACCTGGGAGACCAATCACCCGTTTAACATAATTGTCTTCGCCATTTGGTGCGACAAATGCAATTTCATCAAAGCGATTAATTGAACTGAGCTTACTAATAATAATCCGATCACCATCATATAAGTTCGGTTGCATTGAATCGCCTTTGACGACAGATGGTGTGACAATAAATCCTCTGACTAAAATAACAATCACTAATGCAATCAGAATTGCATATAACCATGACATGATTTCTTTTAACATTTATAACAACCTCTTTTACTCATGCTCTTTTAATAATTATATGCCTTTTTTTAGTGAAAGGCTATCTTCCTTGATTAATTTTGCAAGTTTAGTTGATTTAGATTAGCAAAATTCCAATCATGAGCTTTTTTATGATGATTGTTTTACACGGTCGACAAATTTTTTAACGAATTGCTCAATCTTTTCATCGTCCTCGGGTTCTGGAGCCAATTCAATTTTAAGTAATGGCTCGATGACTTCTGCACCAATTGCTCGAAATTGTTTCGCCATAATTTCCATCGCCGCACCGTAAAACTCATAATATGAATCACATGATCCAAATAGACCGACAACTTTTCCTGATAAGTCTTCATCCCCTAAGTCTTCATGAAAATCTTCCAGTTCAAAAGGTAGGTCTGCATCACCCCATGTATAGGTGCCAAATAAAATGGCATCATAATTTTTTAAGTCGAGTGCCATGATGTCATCAAATTCGACGTGAAATATTTTAACTGTTAGATCGTATTGTTCTACTTGATCACTAAGTATTTGGGCAATTTCTTCCGTATTACCGGTCATGCTCGTATAAACGACTGCTACGTTCATTAACGTCACTCCTATATATTATTTAAAAAATTAATTGTATCTTTTCATATTTATAGTTTAACAAAAAAAATCGATGAAGCCTATTTCTTCATCGATTTTTAGTCAATCTATTTTAAACAGCTTTTACTTTCAAGTTCACATTAATATTATCTCTTGTCGCTTTTGAGTATGGGCAAAAATCATGTGCTAAATTTGCCAACTTCTCGACCTCTTCTTGTGAGACTCCTTTAATATTAACATTTAAAACAACACCAATTTTAACACCTTTATCGTCACTATCTTCCATTAAACTAACTTCTGCAGTTATCTCTGAGTCAATCTCTTTCCTTTGCTTAGATGCCATTAGATTAAGTGCACCGTCATAACAAGCTGCATAGCCTGCTGCAAATAATTGTTCAGGATTCGAGCCTTTCTCATTACCATCAGCTGCCGGATCAACGAGTTTTAAATCGATGATCCCATCATCTGATTTAACATGACCCTCTCTGCCACCCTTAGCTGTAGCGATCGAAGTAAACATAACTTTACTCATTTTATTACCCTCTCCTTAATGATATTTTTGCTTCAACTTAATATTCCTTAATTTCAGATATATTAAACATCATATTTAAAGAGAATTTTAAAAACACCGTATTAGCAAACATTCAAATTGCCCGATACGGTGTTCAAGTTTTAATTATTGATAGCTTAATTTAAAGCAACTGTCTTTTCCCGATTCAGAATTGCTTCTGCGTTCTTGACTCGGGTATCGGTTGGTGGTTTAACACCCTCAAGTGGGTAATCCAAACCAAGTTCTGACCATTTATAAACACCCAGTTCATGGTATGGTAAAACATCGATTCTTTCCACATTCGACAATGTTGCGATAAAGTCAGATAAACGTTGTAACAGTTGGTCATTATCGCTTCCATCCGGAATTAACACATGACGAACCCAGATTGGAATTTGCTTCTCATCTAAATAGTGAGCCATATCTAAAATGTGCTTATTAGATACACCTGTTAATTCTTTATGCATTGCATCATCAATTTGCTTCAGATCATATAAAATTAAATCTGTCACTTCTAATAATGCATCTAATGTTTTGATAAATCGTGGTGAACGGCTAAAGCAGCCACCAGATGTGTCGATACACGTATGAATACCTAGTTTCTTCAGTTCAGTAAATAATTCTAACAAAAATTCTGCTTGGAGAAGTGGTTCACCACCACTGACTGTGACCCCACCATTAGAAGATTCAAAGTATGGTTGGTAGTCTTTAATATCTTCAACAATCTCTGCAACTGTCATTTCTTTACCACCTGACATCTTCCATGTATCAGGGTTATGGCAGAACTGACAACGTAATAAACAACCTTGTGTAAAGATAACATAACGTAGACCTGGTCCGTCTACAGTTCCTAATGTTTCAATTGAGTGAATCCGTCCTTTTACTGTCATGCTGTCCCCTCCCAATTTGATTGCTACATTTTCATGGCAAAAATTATTACTTCCAAACTATTCATACGACAGGTCGTCATCTGAAGACACTTCGCTTTCCGCGGGGATGGCCTCAGCTAACTTTTGTAGCAAAAAACGCTCCAAAAGTGGATCTTCGGCTCATCCTATTCCCGCAGGAGTCTTCGTGTCTTCAAATGACTATGCATAGTTTCTCGTCACCTTTT
The DNA here is from genome assembly GCF_039539605.1 of Amphibacillus indicireducens. Lineage (NCBI taxonomy): Bacteria > Bacillati > Bacillota > Bacilli > Caryophanales > Bacillaceae > Amphibacillus > Amphibacillus indicireducens. The sequence goes on from NZ_BAABDL010000077.1 coordinate 8,471, forward strand.
TAAATTAATGCATACATATAATCTCAAGTCATTTAGTTAAGCGTATTTACTTATTTCTCAATAAACAATGAATAATTTAGAATACCGATACTTATACGATCGGCCATAAGTTTTCGATCGTATAAGTATGGGAGAAGATTAGTCTTCTCCCATATTGTAAAACTTATAGACTTTCGTGGAACGTACGGTTAATAACGTCAATTTGTTGTTCTCTTGTCAACTTAATGAAGTTAACAGCGTAACCAGATACACGGATCGTTAATTGAGGGTATTCCTCTGGACGCTCCATTGCATCTAATAATGTTTCGCGGTCAAATACGTTAACGTTCAAGTGGTGACCTTTTTTCTTAGCATAACCATCTAACATTGCTGCTAGGTTTGCTTTTTGACTGTCAATATCTTTACCTAATGCTTTCGGTACGATTGAGAATGTGTTTGAAATTCCATCTAACGCATAGTCATAAGGCATTTTAGCAACAGAGTTTAATGATGCTAATGAACCATTTGTATCACGGCCGTGTAATGGGTTCGCACCCGGAGCAAATGGCTCGCCAGCTTTACGTCCATCAGGCGTGTTACCCGTCTTCTTCCCATAGACAACGTTTGAAGTGATTGTCAGAATTGATTGTGTATGAACTGACTCACGGTAAGTCTTGTGTTGCTTAATCTTATTCATAAATGACTTAACTAAATCAACAGCGATTTGGTCAACACGGTCATCGTTGTTACCGTATTTAGGGTAATCCCCTTCAATTTCATAATCAACAGCAATTCCGTTTTCATCACGGATTGTACGAACTTTAGCATGTTTGATCGCACTTAATGAGTCCACTACAACTGATAATCCAGCGATACCACAAGCCATTGTTCTTAATACATCGCGATCATGTAGAGCCATTTCAATTCTTTCATAGCTATACTTATCATGCATGTAGTGAATGATGTTTAGTGCATTGACGTAAACACCTGATAACCAATCTAACATGACATCATATTTTTTCGTTACTTCATCATAGTCTAGATACTCTGAAGTTATTGGTGCATAGTTTGGTCCAACTTGTGCTTTTGATACTTCGTCAACACCACCGTTAATTGCGTAAAGTAATGCTTTAGCTAAGTTAACACGTGCACCGAAGAATTGCATTTGCTTACCAATCCGCATTGCTGACACACAGCAAGCAATTCCATAGTCATCGCCATAGTGTTCACGCATAATGTCATCATTTTCGTACTGAATTGCACTTGTTTGAATGGACATTTTCGCACAGAAATTCTTAAAGTTAGCTGGTAACTTAGTTGACCATAATACGGTTAAGTTTGGTTCTGGAGCTGGTCCTAAGTTATCTAACGTGTGTAAGAAACGGTATGAGTTTTTCGTGACTAATGGGCGACCATCTTCGGCAATACCTGCAATTGATTCCGTTACCCAAGTCGGGTCTCCACTAAATAATTCATTATAGTCAGGTGTTCTAGCAAATTTCACTAGACGTAACTTCATCACAAAGTGGTCAACTAATTCTTGAGCTTCTTTCTCTGTCATAACACCATTTTCAAGATCACGTTCGATATAAATATCTAAGAACGTTGATGTACGACCAAGACTCATCGCCGCACCGTTTTGTTCTTTAATCGCTGCAAGGTAACCAAGATATAACCATTGGAAAGCTTCTTGAGCGGTTGTTGCTGGTTTAGAAATGTCAAACCCGTATGTTTCACCTAATTGTTTTAATTCTTGTAATGAACGAATTTGTTCCATATGCTCTTCACGGTCACGGATGACATCATCTGACATCACGCCATTACCACCGATAATTGCAAGATCAGCCATCTTCGCTTCAATTAAGCGATCAACTCCGTAGAGCGCAACGCGACGATAATCACCGATAATACGGCCTCGACCGTAAGCGTCAGGCAATCCTGTTACAACACCTGCACGACGTGCCGCACGAATTTCTGGTGTATACGCATCGAAAACACCTTGGTTATGTGTTTTACGATAGTCTGTAAAAATCTTTTCAACTTCTTCATCTAACTTATAACCGTATGATTCAGCCGAGACTGATGCCATACGAATTCCACCAAACGGTTGTAATGAACGTTTGAATGGTACATCTGTTTGAACACCGACAACTTTTTCTTTGTCTTTATTCAAGTATCCTGCATCATGTGACGTGATTGTTGAGACGATCTTTGTATCTAGATCATAAACACCACCACGCTCACGTTCTTCTTTCGTCAATTCCATAACTTGCTTCCATAAATCATTTGTTGCTTCCGTAGGTCCTGCTAAAAAGTCTTCATTTCCTTCATATAATGTGAAGTTTTTAATAATAAAATCACGAACGTCTATTTCGTTTTTCCAGTTCCCTTCACGGAAACCATCCCAAGGATTGTTTTTTGTAACTTCATCTGCTACTTTCATTTCCGCTACCTCCTCAAATATAATTCAACAATTATTATCTTAATTTAAGTATATACCACTCACTTCTTAAAGAAAAGTGAAAACAAGTGTTTTTTCAAACTGTTATAGTTAAAGTTCATAATTTGTTCATATTTAGTTCATTATTAAACAACCTCTTGTAATTAAGGTGAGTTTTCTGAAAATTCATTGATATAATCACATTTACATTATACAATCCAAAACAATATATCACCTTTTCTTAGTTGGTTATCCCGTCTGTATCAATCTGTTATAATTACATTTTAAGTCCTTATTATAACAGTAAAGCGCATACATTTTGTCCAATCCCACTACTTGATCTACAATAAATTTATCATAATAGCTCTATTGTGAAGTATTTCACAAAGTGTTCACATTTTACTTAAATTGTAAGCGCATTCAGGTGGTATAGTAAATATAGCAAGAGAAAGGGGGGTAAAAAATGATCTTAACAAAGTGGCAAGACTTCAAGACTGATGCAGATTATTACACACAATCTAGCTTCGAAAAACAGATCAATGATCAATTTCAAGCAATGCTTTTTGAAAAAGATCAAGAGCTTCCAAGTTATATTTGGACAGATCATTATGTTGTGATCGTAAAAAGTAACACAAGAATGATCAATGATGTTTCTTTTATTAAGATTCCCCGTCACCCAGAAAGTATTTAATTTTTTTTGCAAAATTTGCTCAATGTTTCACAATTTAAGGAGGGATAACAATGGTAGCCGTTGTTAAAAAGAAAAACAAAAAAGTTGAATTATCAGCACAAGAACAAATTGATCAACTTGCAGCACAAGGAAAGAATGCTTTAAAAGAAATGAAAAAGCTAACACAAGAACAAATCGATCACATTGTAAAAGAAATGGCGCTCGCTGGGCTGGATCATCATATGTATCTAGCAAAGTTCGCTGTAGAAGAAACTGGTCGTGGTGTGTATGAAGATAAAATTATTAAAAATATATTCGCAACTGAATATGTCTATCATAATGTTAAATATGATAAAACGGTTGGGGTCATTAATGAAAACCCACACGATGGGATGGTTGAGATTGCTGAACCAATTGGAGTAATCGCTGGGGTAACACCCGTTACAAATCCAACATCAACTACGATGTTTAAATCAATTATTTCGATTAAAACAGGTAACCCAATTATTTTTGCCTTCCACCCATCAGCACAGAAATCAAGTTCAGAGGCAGCTAGAATCCTTTATCGAGCTGCAATTAACGCTGGGGCACCGGAACATTGTATTCAGTGGATTGAACAACCATCAATTGAAGCTACTCAAGCTTTGATGAAGCATAAAGATATTGCAACAATACTCGCAACAGGTGGACCAGGCATGGTCAAATCTGCTTATAGCTCAGGGAAACCAGCACTTGGAGTTGGTGCAGGAAATGTTCCTTGTTATATAGAAAAATCAGTTGATATTAAGCGTGCAGTTAATGATTTAATTTTATCAAAAACGTTTGATAATGGGATGATCTGTGCATCTGAACAAGCGATGATTGTCGATCAAGAAATTTATCAAACAGTTAAACAAGAAATGATTGATAATAATTGCTACTTCTTATCAGATGCTGAAAAAGCAAAAGTTGAAAAGTTGGTCATTAATGAAGATACATGTGCAGTTAACCTAGATATTGTTGGGATGAGTCCTGTAGTTATTGCTGAAATGGCCGGGGTGACTGTACCAAAAGAAACAAAGATTCTGATCGCTGAGCTAACAGGTGTTGGACCAGATCACCCATTATCACGTGAAAAATTAAGTCCTGTTTTAGCCGCTTATAAAGTTAAAAATACGGAAGAAGGGATGAAACGAGCAGAAGAAATGCTTGAATTCGGTGGACTTGGACACTCTGCTGTTATTCACTCTAATGATCAAGATGTAATTGATGCATATGGCTCACGCATGAAAGCCGGGCGAATTATTGTCAATGCTCCTTCTTCTCAAGGTGCAATCGGGGACATTTATAATGCTTATATGCCTTCATTAACACTTGGATGCGGTTCTTATGGTGGCAACTCTGTTTCAACAAACGTTGGAGCGGTTCACTTAATTAACGTTAAACATATGGCAAGAAGAAATAACAATATGCAATGGTTCAAGATTCCACCAAAGGTATACTTTGAAAGAAACTCTGTTCAATATTTAGCTAAAATGCCTAACATATCTAAAGCCTTTATTGTGACGGATGAAATGATGGTCAAATTAGGCTATGTTGATAAAGTTCTCTATCACCTAAGAAAACGATCAGATTATGTTCACTGTGAAATTTTCTCTGATGTCGAACCTGATCCATCAAAAGAAACGGTGATGAGAGGTGCAGAAGCAATGGCTGCTTTTGATCCAGATGTGATCATTGCACTAGGTGGGGGATCACCAATGGATGCGGCTAAAGGAATGTGGCTCTTCCATGAGCACCCTGATACGGATTTTAATGGCCTAAAACAAAAATTCTTAGATATTCGTAAACGCGTTTATAAATATCCGAAGTTAGGTCATAAAGCACAATTTGTTGCCATTCCTACAACATCAGGTACTGGATCAGAAGTTACTTCATTCTCTGTTATTACCGATAAAGAGCTAAATGTTAAATATCCATTAGCTGACTATGAATTAACGCCTGACGTAGCGATCATTGACCCACAATTTGTTATGACGGTTCCAAAAACAGTTACAGCTGATACGGGTATGGACGTTTTAACACATGCGATTGAAGCATATGTGTCAAATATGGCTAATGACTACACTGACGGTCTGGCCATTCGTGCGATTCAATTAATTTTTGACTATTTACCACTTGCCTACAAAGATGGCAGTAATGAATTAGCACGTGAGAAAGTTCATAACGCATCAACAATTGCAGGAATGGCATTTGCCAATGCGTTCTTGGGGATAAACCATAGCTTAGCACACAAACTTGGTGGAGAGTTTGAAATTGCACACGGTCGAGCAAATGCTGTTTTACTTCCACATGTTGTTCGATATAATGCGCTCAAACCAACTAAGTTTGTTTCATTCCCTAAATATGAGCACTTTATTGCCGATCAGCGTTATGCTGAAATCGCAAAAGCATTGGATTTACCAGCAAAAACGACTGAAGAGGGTGTTGAGAGTCTGATTAAAGCGATTTATAAATTAGCTAAGCAGCTCGATATTCCGATGAGCCTTGCTGAAAATGGTATTCCTGAAAAAGAGTTTAATGACAAGGTTGATTATTTAGCTGATAAAGCATTTGAAGATCAATGTACAACAGCAAACCCTAAGTTACCACTTGTAACAGAACTTGCTGAAGTCCTTCGTCAGGCTTACAAAGGCTAACACAGGCTCCCTAACTTTATTTATATAAAGAATCCCCCTTAGTTTTTAAAAACTAAGGGGGATTTCTATTGATTAATTATTTCCGCCAAATTTGCGGGCGGTTGTTTTGCCAAGTTAATTGAATGTCTGTCTCGAAGAAAGCTGACAGGGTCTGTTCAGATAATAACTCATCCTTGTTTCCCGAACGATAGACTTTCCCCTCTTTAAGCATTAAAATTTTATCAAATAACGGCAGAATTTCATTGACGTGATGCGTGACATACAAAATCGTTGGTGCATCTGGTCTTGAAGCAATCCGCTCAACAGCGTCAAGTAGTTTTTCTGTCGCTAAAAAATCTAATCCATTCGTTGGCTCATCTAAAATCAGTAACTTAGGCTGTCCCATTAATGCTCGAGCAATCATCACGCGTTGTTTTTCACCTTGTGATAACGTATAATAAGCCCGATTTGCGTAATGAAAACAACCGAGATCTTTTAGTAGCTGTTGCGCTCGAGCTCGCATTTGATCAGTTGGTGTCTCATATAAACCAATCGAAGCGAATCCCCCACTTAAAACGATTTGATAAGCACTATCCGAGTCATAAAAACGTGACTTAATCGTTTGAGAAACTAAACCAATTTCTTGTCGTAACTCTTCCCCTAGAGGATCTTTGCCAAACTTTCTTCCTAATACTTCAATCGATCCCTGTGCTGGAAAGTGATATGCGCTGAGCATATGTAATAAAGCTGTTTTTCCAGCGCCGTTTAACCCAAGCAAAACCCAATGCTCTCCTGCTTTAACTTGCCAATTGATTTGATCTAAAATCCATTTTCCTTGTCGAATCAAACCAATATTTTCTAAGTTAATCATCATCTAATCCCTCCACCATTCCAATACATCTATTATCGCTCATTTATTTGAAAAGTTCGAGTATTTCGAAAGTCTAATTCCTTCGACTAAAGTTGGTATCCTTCTTAAATCAGAAAAAAGCAAGTGATACCTAGAAATAGTTATCACTTGCTTTTTTATTTACAATCTAACCTAATACTGCACGGTCGCTGTTGAGTTGCTGACCACGAATACGCTGGAATTCATGGAGCAGTTTATCAATTGTTAGTGCCTTCTTTTCAGCACCAGAAATATCTAAAATAATTTGCCCCTTATCCATCATAATTAATCGATTACCTAAATCTAATGCTTGCTGCATATTGTGAGTAACCATTAATGTCGTCAACTCTATTTCTTTGACAATTTTCTTCGTTAAATTCGTAATTAACTCTGCCCGCGATGGATCGAGTGCAGCAGTATGTTCATCTAATAATAATATATCCGGGTTAGTAAATGTCGCCATTAATAGTGAGAGTGCCTGACGTTCCCCACCAGACAATAAACCGACCTTCATGTTTAAGCGATTTTCCAAGCCTAAATTCAATGTTGCTAATGTGGATTGGAAAAATGAGCGACGATTTTTATTAACACCTAATTTTAAGCTGCGATTTTTCCGCCTTGAATAGGCGATCGCTAAATTTTCTTCAATTGTCATCGTTGGTGATGTACCTGCCATTGGGTCTTGAAAAACACGGCCAATAAAGCGAGAGCGCTTATATTCTGGCAAAGCCGTCACGATGTTCCCATTAATCGATACATGACCAACATCAGGAAATAAACTACCAGAGATCACATTCATAACCGTTGATTTACCCGCACCATTACTGCCAACGACTGTAACAAAATCACCTTTGTTTAAGTTTAAGTTAATCTCCTCAAGAACGATTTTCTCATCTGCTGTTGCTTCATTAAAGGTCAATGAAATATTGCTCAACTCCAACATGATTAAGCGCCTCCCTTCAAGCGTTGTTCAAGCTCTAGGCGTTTAAGCTTTTTGCGTTTTGTTTCTTTATGACCAGTCACTAATTTAGGAACAATTAAAGCTGCGATAACTAAAATTGATGTAATCAGCTTCATATCTCCAGTATCTAAAAATGGTGTTCTCAGTGCCAATGTCATAACAATTCGATAAATAATTGCACCTACAATAATTGCTAGCGTTGTGCGGGTAATTGTTTTTGTCCCAACCACTGACTCACCAATAATAACTGAGGCAAGACCAATCACAATCATTCCGATCCCCATGTTTAAGTCAGCAAAACCAGCATACTGCGCATAGAGTGCACCTGAAACCGCAACTAAACCATTTGATAAACCTAAACCGAGGATTTTTAAGTGATCTGTATTAGCTGAAAAGCTTCGGATCATATTTTCATTGTCACCGGTCGCTCTTAAAGCCAATCCCAATTCGGTTTTTAAAAGGTAATCGAGCACGAGCTTAATCACAAATGTTACGATCAACATAACGATTAAAATCCCCCACGTTCTCGGCACGCGATCTAGGCCAATACTGTTAAGTAAGCTACTAATCCCACGATCAATACCTAATTTTGACCAGCCATCGACAAGCTTAGTAAACAGTGTTTGTTCATTTAATAGCGGAATATTTGATTGCCCCATAATTCTTAAATTAATCGAATACAAACCTGTCATCATTAAAATCCCTGATAGTAATGGATTAATTTTACCCTTCGTATTCAAAATTCCCGTTAACCCACCTGCAATAAAACCAGCCAATAAAGCTAGAAGTGTCGCCATAATCGTCGACATTCCGTTCGAAATTGAGAGGGCGGCAACTGCTGCACCCGTAACAAAACTCCCATCAACCGTTAAGTCTGGAAAATCTAAGACACGAAATGATAGGTAAACACCGAGCGCCATTATCGCATAAATAACTCCCGACTCAACTGCATTAAAAATTGAAATAAACACAACGCTTTCTCCCCTTCTTTGCCATCACAATATCTGTTTTAAAATCGACTATTCATCAAACCTAAATCACAAGGATAATTGGTTGATTTTATTCAGCCGCTTCGTCCCAGTCTGCATGCCACTCAACCTCTTGAGCTTCCGCCGCTGACCGATTAATAAATAACTCCATGTTCGGTGGATATTCGACAGTTAGATCTGATGGCGTTTTTGCTTCAGTTAAAATTTCAACTGCCATTTCACCAGATCGATAGCCGATTGTATAGTAATCAATTCCAAATGTTGCAAAACCACCTCGTTCTAATGAATCTGGTTCGCCAACAATCAATGGTAGCTTCTGTTCATTCGCAACCGCTACAACTGTTTCCAGGGCAGATACAACCGTGTTATCTGTCACGATATAGATAATGTCAACTTCACCAACTAATGATGTTGTTGCTTGCTGTACTTCAGCTGACGTTGAGACCGTTCGCTCAACAACGCTTAAACTCGTTCCTTCTGCCGCTTCATTAACGTGCTCAATTTGAATCACTGAGTTTTGTTCACCTGCATTATAAACAACACCCACTCTCGAGCCAGGGAAATAAGTTTCGATAAAGTTTACTGTTTCAATAATTGCATCTGGATGCATATCCATTACCCCAGTAATATTACGGTCTGCTTGATCCAATGATTCAACAAGTCCCGCTTCAAGCGCGTCAGTTACAGATGTAAAAACAATCGGGATCTCACGAGTTGCTTGCAGTGCCGCTTGTGCACTTGGCGTTGCATTGGCAAAAATCAGATCAACATCATCTGCAACAAAGTTTTGTGCGATCGTTGATGTGTTACTTTGATCCGCTTGCGCATTCCTTAAATCGTATTCTACTTCTAAGCCAGCATCTTCAATTGCTGCTTGAAATCCTTCATAAGCCGCATCTAATGAGGGATGTTCAACAAACTGTGACACACCGATTTTGTAAACAGTTCCGTCGTACGTTTCCTTTGATGACGACACACCATCTGAATTACCAGTTCCACACGCTCCTAAAATAATTAATGATAATAACGTAAAAATAATTGCTCTTAATCTATGCTTTCTCATTATCAAACGCTCCTCTAATCTGATCTTATTTTAATTTTCTGAATTTAATGAGAGTTATTATACCATACTTTAGCGCCTTACTGGACAGTTTTATTAAGAATCTTTTTAATTTTTTATTAATTCAGTTTTCAACTAGAAATTTTAACAAAAAGCCACCTTTACAATCATCAAGATCTAAAAGTGGCTTAATTCTTCTTAAGTTAATTTAATTCGGTCCGTCTGTTGGAGTTCGGGAATTGTTCCTGTACCTAAACCGAACATCGCCATTTGCAATTCAAGTTCTCGTGTCGCCATCATCTGACCAGCTGCTTCAGCTGATTTAGTTGCATCTTTTAATAGTGATCGAGCAAAGCCAACATAGTCTGCTCCTAAAGCTATCGCTTTTGCAGCGTCGACACCTGTCTTCATCCCGCCACTGGCAAAAACAGAAGTGTTTTTGACTGTGTCTTTAACCGTAACTAAACTCTCAACTGTCTCAATCCCCCAGTCAACAAAAGCTTCAGCAGCTTCTTTCCTAATCGGATCATTCGATCGAAGCTTTTCAACTTGACTCCACGACGTTCCACCAGCACCAGCAACATCAATAAATTGAATCCCGACATCATGTAATCTTTGAGCCGTTTTACCATCGATTCCCCAGCCAACTTCTTTAACCCCAACAGGGACATCTAATGCCTTCACAAGCTGTTCAATTTTAGGTAATAACTTTTCAAAATTCGTGTCACCATTTGTTTGAATCACTTCTTGGATTGAATTCAAATGAAGTACGAGTGCATTTGCTTCTGTTCGATCAATAATCTGTTGGCATTTTTCCAATGTAAAGCCATAATTTAATTGGACTGCACCTAAATTCGCAATGATTGGAATCGTTGGTGCAAGATCCCGAACTTGAAACGACTCACTATATGTATCATTTTCAATTAGTGCCCGCGTTGAACCTAAGGCAAAGACCCAGCCCCTCTCCTCTGCTGCAGTGGCTAAATTCCGATTAATCGTTGTTGCCTCTTCTGAGCCCCCTGTCATCGAGCTAATTAAAAATGGCGTTTTAGTCTCTTGTTTAAAAAAGTTTGTTGTTAATGAAATTTTATTAAAATCAATTTCAGGTAATGCGTTATGAATTAACCGGACTGATTCCATCCCTGACGTAATACCTTCTCCTGCCACCTGATCCGTTAAACATAAGGTAATGTGTTCTGCTTTTCGTTGATTAATTTGATCTGCCATCTTGTTAACCCCTCATTCAATATTATTAAGACCGATAATTCGTTTCGCTACTTATAACTGTATCATATTTAGTGTAGTGATTAACAGTTTTCAAACTAGAGTTATTCGTCAACATCTTAATATGATAAAATATAATTATCAAAAATTATTGGAGCTGACTGTAATGAAAGAAAAACTTATTAACCGCTTTACATCATATGTGAAAATAGATACCCAATCGAATGAGGATAATCAGGCATGTCCTTCAACTGAGGGGCAGTGGATTTTAGCAAAACAATTAGTTGCAGAACTAAAAGAGATTGGTATGGAGGAAGTCACGATTGACGACAATTGTTATGTGATGGCAACATTACCTGCCAACACAGAAAAGCAAGTTGAAACAATTGGTTTCTTAGCACACCTTGATACCGCGACTGATTTAACCGGGAAAAATGTGAGCCCACAGATTGTTGAAGATTATGATGGTAGAGACATTGTGCTTAACAAAGAGAAGCAGATCATTTTAAAACCAGCTGACTATCCAAACCTGAAAAATTACCAAGGACAAACATTAATCACAACTGACGGAACAACATTGCTCGGCGCTGATAATAAAGCAGGTATCGCTGAAATTATCACAGCAATGGATTACCTAATTAAACATCCAGAAATCAAACACGGGAAAATCCGAGTCGCATTCACACCCGATGAAGAAATTGGTCGCGGACCACATAAGTTTGACGTTGAAGCTTTTCAGGCAGACTATGCTTACACTGTCGATGGTGGACCATTAGGCGAACTACAATATGAGAGCTTTAACGCAGCAGCAGCAAAGATCACGATCAATGGAAATAATGTTCATCCAGGTACAGCTAAAAATAAAATGGTTAACTCGATCAAATTAGCGATGGCATTTCATTATCGTTTACCAGCAGATCAGGCACCTGAGTTTACAGAAGGATATGAAGGTTTTTATCACTTACTATCCTTAACCGGAGATACCGAATCATCTAAACTCTATTACATTATTCGTGACCATGATCGAGAAGCTTTTGAACAAAAAAAGCAAACGATCAATCAGCTAGTTGATGAGTTCAAACAAAAATACGGTGACCGAGCAATTCATTTAGAGCTGGCAGATCAATATTATAATATGCGTGACAAAATTGAGCCTGTCCGTCACATTGTTGATATTGCTGCTGATGCAATGAAGGAGTTGGAAATTGATCCTGTCATTGAGCCGATTCGCGGTGGTACAGATGGCTCCCAACTATCGTATATGGGCCTACCAACGCCTAATTTATTTACGGGTGGGGAGAATTTCCATGGGAAGTTCGAATTTGTTTCAGTTGATCATATGATAAAAGCGGTTGAAACGATCGTGAAGATTAGTTCAATGTATGAAGAACGCGCAAAGTAGGATGCATAAAAAACAGTCTAGCTCAGTAATAAATGACTAGACTGTTTTTAATTTTGTCCACAGGTTATACAATTATTATCCACAACCAACCAATGCATTTAGTTAGCTTACGTTGACTTACCCACGTAATCCACAGGAGGGAATAGAGTTATCAACAAAGGATTAGTTGTTTTTATTATCAGTAACGTTGCATAAAAAAGTTAAGATAACATCTAGTTATGTGATTAGTTCTAGGTAAGAGGTTCACACTCGCAGCTGAGAGATGTTTCGCTTTCCTACGGGCAGGTGTTTATGGTGGGACGAGTAATCGCAGTCCCAAGGCTTGAGCTAACTTTGCCAAGCAAAACCCACTTGTCAAAGTGGATCTCAAGCTCTTGCTTTTCCCGTGGGAGTCTACACATCTCTCAGCTGCTAAATTGTATCTTTCATGCGTTGAATTGCAAATGATCTTTTTTATTCTATAGGAAAGCAGACATTAGCGTAGGGAAAATATGAAGACACCTGCGGGAATAGCGTGAGCCGAAGATCCACTTGGGGGAATGTTAGACTAAGATCGCCACGTCGTGTGGCAACGTCTAACTGACCCACATCCTGTGCGCCCGAGGCACGCCCGCGGTAAGCGAAATATTTTCCCGTAGCGGTTGTATTGATCGATCAATATCCGTTATCTCAAACCACAATGCTAAGACTTGACTTAGGAAAGAAAAGTTTATGCAACGCTACTGTTTTATTATTGATAATTGAAATTTTGAATCTTTACCTGCCTCTGGTAATTTTCTTACTTCGTCCATCAGTTGTTCCCTCCCTGAGTGAATGATTAAACAGAACCTAGACTATAGAAAGCTTTCGGGCACTGTTGATTACTCTAATTGTTTTTTTAAAACTACAATTTCATCAATATCCAAATGTGAGACTTTCTCGATTAATTTTAAATCGATTCCTTCTCTAAGCATCTCGATTACCATCTCTTTTTTAGCGATCTCCTTCCCTTTCTCTTCATAAGAAATTGGAATCTCAAAAATTTGATCTGCTTCTGGTAATTTGCTTATTTCGTCCATCAGTTGTTCCTCCTCTTGTTCGGTTAGTTTTAAATAGGATTCGAAAAATCCGTAAATTAAGCGTTGTCTAGCTGGATCGAGCTCCATTCTTGTAATCATTCGTAAAAATTCCTTTTTAACTTCAATCCGTTCTTCTTCTTGATAACCCATTTCACTAAGCAATGCCGCTGCGACAGGATTATCTGAGCGAATATAGTCACGCCAATTCATTTTTCTTAAATGTAATGTCAGGTAATGAAAGGTAAGGACATGGAAAAAATCAAATTCAATCTTGTACTGGTTTTCTACCGGCTGGCGGTCGTGACTGAAAATTGCAATCGGGATCATTGGTTTTCTGTACTTGTTGTAGAGCATACTAAAGTAATGATACATTCGCTCGTTAAAGTCGGGTTGCTGATAGCTTTGGGGTTCGATGTGAACAATAATCACCACATCGGTTTTTTTCAATTTTGTTTCAATCACGAGATCGAGTCTGCGCGTATCGCCATCAAGCATGTTTGTGTAAACTTCCTCCGATAATGGCTTAACTCTCCCAAAATCAATTGCTTTGTGAATCTCAGGAAAGAACACTTCGAGAAATTCTTGAAAAAATGTTTGAATTAATTCTTTGTACAGTTGGTCGTGTTTTGTGTAGGTCAATCGTGATGGGGGTTTTTCTTGGATCAATAGTGGCAGGACTGCCATGAAATCACATCCTTGTAGGTTTTGATGCGAGGTCTAAGGTGTAAGTTCTAGCTATAATATAGCACCACTTTAATGAATAATCAATTCGTTAATCAGACAAATTTTTGACTACTTTATGCTAGATTGTGTCACAGAAGATAAACTATGTTAAAGTAAAATTAATTACTAAAAACAGTTGGTGGTCATGATGAAGAAACGAATACTCTTAATAACTATATTTTTTATCAGTATCTTTGGATTATTGAATTTTGTTGCAGAAGATAATCAACCTCTTGCGAGTCAATTAATCGATAATTCACAAAGAACGATCGAACATCGAATTTTTTCCGATCATTTAATTAAACGTTTTTGGAAATTAACAGATATTGAACTTGAAGCAAGCTCTGTTATTCTGATCGATGCAGAAACGGGACATGTGATTTATCAAGAAAATAGTGAACTGTCTTTACCAACTGCTAGCATGGCAAAGATGATGACTGAGCTCGTTGTATTAGAAGCGATTGAAGAAGGCCAGCTAGATTGGGATACTCATGTTTCTATTAGTGATTATGCTTATTACATCTCACATCATCCTGGTTATGCTTCGGTCGATCTCGAACAGGATCGAACATACACAGTTGAAGAGCTTTTTCATGCAATGGCAATCCATTCTGCTAATGGGGCAACAATTGCACTTGCTGAAGCAGTGAGCGGCAGTGAAACTTTATTCGTTCAACAAATGAATCTCCGAGCAGAGGATTTGGGATTAAGTGCATCTAAATTTGTTAATAGTACCGGACTGGACAACGAGCATCTTGGCCAATTTTTCTCGGTTGGAACAGTTGATGATACGAATCATATGTCAGCCCGAGACCTTGCTACACTTGCCAGACACTTAATCAACCATCATCCAATTCTGTTAAAGATAACAAGTCAATCTGAATATTTAGCGAATGACCAAGAATATATCAATACGAATTTAATGTTATCAGATTTTATCCCTTATCAAGGAGTCGATGGTTTAAAAACAGGCTACACCGATTTGGCAGGCTATGGTTTTACAGGTACTGTTGAGCAGAATGGTGTCCGATTTATTTCTGTAGTGATGGGAACTGAATCAGTTATGCAGCGCTTTATAGAAACCGAAAAACTTTATAATTATGCTTTTAATCATTTAGATAAGCTAATGATATCCTCAAATAATTAGTAAATAATGAATCGTTTAACCCCCTGTCTACCAATAAATAATCGATAGACAGGGGGGATGAAAGAGAACCACTCTTATTTAACTTACTATTCAGCCAACATTTATATTAATTGTCTCTCAATTAATATAAATGATTATCAACACTGTTATCCACATAATCAAGCTATATTTTACAGTTATCCACGACTTTATCCACATTATCCACAAAACAATTACACAAGTTATCCACAACTTGATCATTAATAAGAGCCTAGATTGCTCAAGTTAAGTTGTTTTAATTAACAAAAGCTCTTCGATAATAGGTAATTTGTTTTTAATCTCCGTTAATAAAAAATCATCGACAAAATGATCAACTTCGCAAATTGTAATGGCGGGTCCTCCGATCGTTGAGCGTTCATTTAGCAGTCGAGCAATATTAAAACCATTTTGATAAAGTAAACTTGTTAACTCAGCGATGACTCCGCGACTATCTTTATGTCTTAATACGAGTGTTGGTTGCTCGCCACTAAATTTAAGCGGATAATGATCGATCTCTTGAACTTCAACTTTTCCTCCGCCTATGGAACTTGCTAGTAACTTAATTTTTCTTGACTCACCAGCCAATTCAATTAAAACTGTATTTGGATGATAACTTCCCAATACACGTGTTGTGAATGAATAAATTAGCCCGTGCTGTTTAGCAACTTCCTTAGCATTTGGAATTTGTTCATCCATTGTCGTTAAGCCAAGGACACCCGCCAACAAAGCAAGGTCAGTCCCGTGTCCTTGATAAGTTTTTGCAAATGAGCCCATTAAAGTAAATGTAACAGACTTAGGCTTTTCGTTTAGAAGTTGATAAGCAATATTTCCAATTCTTACAGCTCCAGCTGTATGGGAGCTTGATGGTCCGACCATAATCGGCCCTACGATGTCGTAAGCACTATTGTATTTTACTGGTTCATTATCATGTGCGTTTTCTCTGAATACCTGTTTTTTTAACTTCTGACCAGTCAGTGTTCCCGCTAGTCCACCAATTCCGGTTTCTCTTAGTGATTCCGGCATCTCTTGACCGACTTCATGCATGACTTGGATGACTTCATCTGGTGGAATGATACTTTTAACTCCAGCTAAAGCCATATCTGCTGCAGCCTGAGCTGTGATCGCATGTAGCCCATTCCGATAAATGCAAGGTATCTCAACTAAACCAGCGACAGGATCGCAGACTAAGCCTAGTGAATTTTTCAAAGCGATCCCTACCGCATGGCCAACTTGGGTTGGCGTACCACCCGCTAATTCAACGAGAGCACCTGCGGCCATTGCAGTTGCCGAGCCAATTTCGGCTTGACAGCCACCAGCAGCACCCGAAATTGATGCCTTGTTAGCAATAACTAATCCTAATGCTGAGGCAGTGAACATCGCTTCAATAATTTGAGTTCGGTTGAATCGATCGCTATCCAATGCTTGAACAAGAACGGCTGGTAATATGCCCGCTGATCCTGCAGTAGGGGTAGCGACAATTCGTCCCATTGCCGCATTCACTTCTGAGACAGCCAAAGCATTAGCAGCTGTATGTAAAGTCGTTGATGCAATAAAAGGGTGTTTATTTTGTGCATAGTTAAATAGCCTGTGTCCATCGCCACCTGTTAATCCAGTGCGAGATTGAACAGATGTTAATGTTCCTTTTCGAACAGACTCTTCCATCACGTCAAATTGATTCGCCATTTTTTCAATAATGGCCTCTTTTATTAGACCCGTTTGTTTAACTTCTTTTTCAATCATTAAGCTAGCAATTGTCGTTTGCTGCTTTTCTGCCGAATCAATGATTTCAGCTAAGTTTGTAAAAGTCATGCTGTCACTCCTATGTGTACAATCTCTCGATTTTTAAATAAAAATTAAGCCACACTTAACAAGAGGATAATCCCCAACAATAAAATAAAAAGATATAACAGTTTTTCGAATCGATGAATCGGGATCCGTAAGCGAATCGACTTGCCGATTCGGTGCGCCAAATAAATCACCGGTAATGATGCCAGATAGAAAACAAACAGATCTCTCGTCCACAAGCCACCTAATGCTTGTCCTAAAACGATGAAAAGACTCGATACGATAAAATGGCTTTGGAGTGTGCTATGAAAAGTTTTCATTTCTAAATCTCTAAACGTTCCATAAACGACGATCGGAATTCCATTCATATTGTATGCACTGCCTAATGCGCCTGAGAGTAGTCCAAAAGGAAGCGGCAGTAACTGACTCCCTTTCCACCTCTCCGGTAATTCTAAATGATATCTTTGTTTAATCAATGAATAGATTCCATAAATGATCAGGAAAACACCTAAAATTTGTGTCACATTTTCTTGTGGAACCTCAATCACCAGATAAAGGCCGATCGGTATCCCAATCATCGTACTACTTAAAAGAAGTAGGAGAATCCGCTTATCAATATATTTCCACGCTGAAAAGATCGCCATTAGTCCGACAGAAAAACCGGTTAAACCAATTAAAGAAATAGCTGTATTAATTGGTAACGGGAGTAATGCCAATAATGGCATTGAAACAACTGAATCCCCAAAGCCAAATGTCGATCGTGTGAGAGAGCCTAAAAAGACGACTAAAACAACTAAAGTAATCAATGTAAAATCCATCATACATACCTTTCTCATAACAAAAAAGCTAGTCACGTTGCTAGCTTTTCCACTTGATTTAATCCAATGATTCGTGTTGAATCAAGTAATGATACAATGCGCCATATAAGTTAGCCGCACTATTGAAATGACACGTGACGATATTTGGAGAAGCGACATGGTGTGGGTTCTCTGTTACGATTAACTCAACGGCAGCTTTAATCCCTTTAAGGAAAGCTGGTTGCACACTAACACCACCACCAAGCGCAAAGATTTCTGGGTCAATAATATACTGTAAGTTAAGAATTTGGACAGCAACATTTTTACAAAACCAATTAAAAACCTGTAATGCTTCCGGATCTTCAGCATCGATATATTTAAATGCACCAATTCCATCATTTTCTTCTAAACCTTTTAACTCAGCAATCTCATTTACCATATCAGAAGCTGAACAAGCTGGTCCGACAAACTCAGCATGATTCTTTTCATGACTGAAGCTCTCCATCACATAGCTTTGTTCGCCCGCTTCTAAATTTGCTCCTCGATAAAGCTTACCGTTAATAATAATCCCACCACCTACTCCAGTACCAAGAGTTAGGATCACACTATGTTGATAATCTTTAACACTTCCTTGCCATCTTTCAGCAAGTGCTGCACATTTGCCATCATTCTCAATTGAAACTGGCACACCACATTTGTCACTTAACATTTGAGCAATGTTTTTTTCATGTAGATAAGTAAGAGCTCCACCATGATAAACAACACCTGACTCAACATCAATCGTTCCTGGGCAACTAATCGCTATCCCTTTTATCTCTTTAGTTGACTGATGATAAACTTCTGCCATTTTTTCAACTAAAAATTCTGCACTATCGTAAGGTGTCTTAAATTTCCCTTGTTCGACAATTTCACCAGTCCGTTCCATCCAAGCATACTTAACAAACGTTCCACCTATATCTAAACCGAGGTACATCTTAACAAGCCTCATTTCATTATGTTCTTTGTCTTTATTATATCGTTAAGTCGATGTTTTTTATAGTGCAAATGATTGATTAGAAAATAAACTATTCACTTCTTTTTGGTGCAATCCCTTTTATCAGTATTTCTGTCCATTCCTCTGTATATGGGACAATTTTTTCGTATATTTGTGGATTTGAGATTCCCTCAACTGTTGCTTGAAAATAAAGCAATAAAAATTCATCAGAATATTTTAAATCAACCTTTCCCTCTTTTCGGCCCCGATGAAATAGCTCTAACATCATTACATCCTAGATTATTCATAGCCCAATCATAAAACCTGAATAAACCGCATCAAATCAATTAAAAATAACCAATCAATCTTTCACTAATTAAGTGAAAAGGAGCCCGATCTTTGATATTGTATAAGTGTCTAAACAAACACAAATCAA
>NZ_BAABDL010000078.1:0-27376 GCF_039539605.1 Amphibacillus indicireducens
AAGCGAGATAAAATCCCAAGTAAATATTGTTTACTTGGGACGTGATTTAGTCGCGATAGCGACTTTGTTCTAAAAATTAATTACATCAAGCTTTGTTATATAACAGAAAATTGATTTTTTTATAATACAGTTAAGCATTTTCCTTGCTTTCAATTTAAAGAATTGATATTGTATAAACCAGATAGAATAACTCAAATTTAAGGGGGAATTAAAATGTTTAAGAAAAAGTTTACTTTAATTATGTTGTTAGCAGTTGCCTTATTTTTAGCTGCTTGTGGGGGAGATCAGTCAGATGCTGATCAAGCGGCGGATGATACGTCGTCTGATCCAGAAGTAGCTGAAGAAACTGAAGCAGTCGATGAAGGTCTTTGGGGAGAAATTAAAGAAGCTGGTGAAATTACAGTTGCGACTTCTGGAACGTTGATTGCCGCATCATATTATGATGAGAATGATGAACTAACGGGATACGACGTGGAGGTAGCGAAGGAAATCGCCAATCGTCTTGGTTTGGAGATTAATTTTGAAATTATGGGGATTGACAGTATGCTGCCTGCGATAGATAGTGGCAGAGTTGATCTAGCGATGAATGATATTGAAGCAACAGAAGTACGTAAGGAACAGTTTAATTTTTCAAATCCATATAAATATTCACATTCAGTAATGGCGGTTAGAGAAAGTGATCACTCAGGGATTGAGTCATTAGAAGACTTAGCAGGGAAAAAAGCTGGTGGTGGAGCAACAACGATCTATAGCCAAATAGCTGAGCATTACGGAGCGGAAGTCGTCACTTATGGAAATGCCAACAATGAAGCATACTTACGTGATGTTTCAACAGGTCGTACCGATGTTGTTGTCAATGATTATTACTTAACAACGTTTGGTGTAGCAGCATTCCCTGACTTTGATTTAACGGTTCATCCAGATATCGCTTTTCACCCAAGTGAACAAGCAGTTGTCATTAAAAAAGGTGAAGATCAACTAACAGAAGCGATTAATGGTGCACTAGCGGAAATGCGCGAAGATGGGACATTAACTGAAATTGCCATTGAATTTTATCAAGAAGATGCATCGATCCAAAAAGATCAAGAGATTGAAGTTGTTGAAGGGTTAGACTTATAATCTAGATAGAAATTTAAAGGAGCGTTTACGAGATGACATTAGCTTTTTTTGATACCCAGCTAGCAATTGAAAATTTACCATTGATTTTATCAGGCTTACCAATGACGATTTATGTGTCCTTTATTAGCATGGGTATTGGAATGATATTAGGCTTGTTCATCTCTTTAGCGCGACGATCGGAGAAGAAACTTTTGCGTTGGCCAGCACGGGTATATATTTCATTTATGCGTGGGACACCGATGCTCGTCTTTCTCTTTTTGATTTATTTTGGTTTACCGGCTGTCGGTTTGGAGTTCACTGCTTTTCAATCAGCGATAATTGGTTTTGGACTCAACAGTGCGGCTTACATTGCTGAGGTGAATCGCTCTGCATTAAGCAGTGTTGATCATGGCCAATGGGAAGCCTCGTATTCATTGGGGCTAGGTTATCGAAGTACGCTGATGGGGATCGTTTTACCTCAGGCAATACGGATTGCGATTCCACCATTGACGAATGTGTTTCTGGATCTTGTTAAAGCAACATCTCTAGCCGCAGTTATTACTGTGCCAGAGTTATTTCAAAAAACACAAATTGCGGCTGGAAGGTCGTATGATACGATGACGATGTATTTGCTCGTTGCTTTAATTTATTGGCCATTATGTTCTTTAATTGCTTTTATTCAAGATCGATTTGAAGGGTATTTCAATCGATTTGTTAATTAAAAAAAACTGGAGTATCGACTAGATAGAGTTGCTTGACTTTTTAAAAAAACGCACTCTAATCGTGTCATACTCCAGTTTTTTATGAATTTAGCATCGGTTTTCTTTTTAAGAAAAATAAGCTTGATAAGACAGCTAGGATCATAACGATCATGTAGAAAAATGACAGATTGGGGAAAATGTCAATAAACAAACCACCTAAGTTAGGACCAGCAATACTCCCAAGACTAAATGAGATACCACACATAATATTCCCTGCTGGAAGTAGTTGTCGTGGCACGATGTCAGCCATATACGACACACCCATTGAAAATAATGAACCGAGTAACATGCCCGAGAATGCAAATGTACCGATTAACACGATCGCAGATTGTTCAAATTGCGCACCTATTAGGAAAATAACTGCACCAATTGCGGTTACAATTGCTAATAATTTTTGTCGGCCAATTCGATCACCTAATGCACCGAGTGGAACTTGGGTGAATAATGTTGATAATGAGAAAAACGGAATGATCAAAGAGATCATATCGACATCATGTCCAATTCTCAGACCGTAAATTGGGAAAATACCATGTAAAAGTGCTTCTAAGATTCCATATGCTAATGGACCAAGTAGTGCGATCCATGCAAGTTTTGTTGTCGTTACAAACCGCTGAACGGTTGAAGTCGTTTGAACCTTATCGATTTCATCACTGTCTGCAACGAACTCATTTCGAATAAACCAAACGAGTATCCAAACAAGTAAGCAGAGGCTTGCTGCAATGATGAACGGAAGACTTTCATGAATTTCAAGGAAGCGTGACATCAGTGGGCCAAACGCAAATCCTAGACTAAAAAACAGCCCGTATAAAGCAATTGTCCGTCCTCGTCTATTGGTAGGAGTTGTTGACGTGATCCAAGTTTGTGACGCAAAGTTAACCATTTGGTCACCAATCCCGATTAGCAATCGAAGGACAAACCAAAAAATGATCGAGTGATAAACTGGAAAGAGCGATAAAGCGATAAACATTATGAGCCCACCAGTTAGGATGATTGGTTTATAGCCAAATTTTTGCAAGGGCTTTTCCATGAAAGGAGAGGCAATTAAAACACCGATATATAACCCAGTCGCATGAAGACCGTTTACTGAAGAAGAGACACCATTTTGTTCTAAAATAATGGCTAACAAGGGTAATAACATCCCTTGGGAAAAACCTGACATCATAACAAAACTAACTAACACCCAAAACCTCGAACGAGCTGAAAACAATTTGTTCAACCTCCATACATCTAATCAATAATCCCTATCTTACTGTATATCTTTTTCTTAAAAAAGACAATCGATACTGAAGTGTAAAAAAAAGAAAGTCTATTCAGAAAATTAGCTCAAAATTAAGCAACTTTATTTTACATAAAAAAGTTACTGTGAAGCAAACTAACAAAAAAGTTTATTTAAAGGAGTTAAAATCATGAGGTATATACTAGCTTTAGTCTTCTTTTTTTGTTTGAGTGCGGAAGTGACAGCTGAAGTTGATCTGGCGACAATGCTACCAGAATCGATTCCATCACATGTTCAATCAATTGAAACTGAAAATACAGCTAAACAAACAAGTCGAGATCTAGTTGAAGTCGAAGCAACAGAGTTAACGAAAAAATGGTTGGATAATGTAGACTTAACGATTACAAATCCAAATTTAATCGAACAATTAAATGCAACTGAAGTCAATCGGTCGATCTTTGCTTTTGGCTATTCTAGTGAAGTCTATTTAGGTCGTTGGCCCCTCTCTTATCAATCAACAGAGTCGTCTGTCAATTGGGCATATCAAAAGATCAATGACAATTTTGTCGGCTCAAGTAAACCGATATATGTCCAAGAAGAGAATCGTTTAATTAGTGGAGGAATCCAAAATAAAGTGACCGATAGTGATCAAGTTCAAAATATGATTTTAGCTAATGCAAGAGAACGAATCCAGTGGCCGATTGATTTTGAAGCACATTTTGGTGCGAATACGAACAAGCAACTCGCAATCAGAAATGAATCTGGTGCTGATCGACTAGAGGCATATGCTGCAGCTGTTAAAGAAACAGGAACAATTACGTATGGTGAAGTCTATTTAACGATGACAGGTAGAAAACAAGAATTAAAGATCAAAAACATTGTCGAAGAGCAATTAACGACTTGGTTACCAATTCAAAACCACTTAGCTTTTCATTTGAAATAACAGAAGTTGAATTTTTAATTAACTTTGTCTAATTTACCGTGGAACACCCATGAAAGTAAAAAGTTCAACCGTTCGTAAATAAACATAAAAAAATCGCTCGAAATCAGTGGTGTTGCATAAAAAAGTTAAGATAAAATCAAGTTATGTGATTAGTTCTAGGTAAGAGGATCACACTCGCAGCTGGTGGGACGAGTAATCGCAAATCACTTCGGTGGGACGAGTAACCGCAAATTACTTCGATGGGACGAGTAATCGCAGTCCCAGTCCCAGTCCCAAGGCTTGAGCTAACTTTGCCAAGCAAAGCCCACTTGTCAAAGTGGATCTCAAGCTCTTGCTTTTCCCGTGGGAGTCTACACATCTCTCATCTGCTAAATAGTATCTTTCATATGATGTATTGCTAAGAGACCTTTTTTCTTGTAGGAAAATAGACATTAGCGTAGGGAAAATATGAAGACACCAGCGGGAATAGCGTAAGCCGAAGATCCACTTGGGGGAATGTTAGACTAAGGTCGCCACGTCGTGTGGCAACGTCTAACTGACCCACATCCTGTGCGCCCGAGGCACGCCCGCGGTAAGCGAAATATTTTCCCGAAGCGGTTGTATGGATCGATCAATATCAGTTATCTCAAACGACAACGATAAGACTTGACATAGGAAAGAAAAGTTTATGCAACGCTGCTGGCCCGAAATACAAGTTAAGGCAACCTATGTGCAAATGCATCGATTAAGAAAGAACTTAGAATCTAATTCGAGTTCTTTTTTTGTGAATGAAATCACAAAAAGCTGTGTCATTACTCAATTCTAATATGTGAAATTGCTTGGTTCTAGTCCGTTATATTCTCTCATATACATCATTACGGATGCGGTAGCAAGTGGGGATCCACTGTATTTAAGTGAAGCAGATCTCGCTCTTGGCAGTGATGTTTTTGAATATCAAAGTCATACCGATCAGCTACATCAACGCAATGAAGCGGGAGAGGCCTATTTAACATTAAAGCCGATCGTAGAGGTTGAAGCAGATTTGAAAAGGAGCATTGATAAATTAGGTGGTCGTAATCTAGCCTTTGCCTATCCGTATGGTGTCTATCAAGAGGAGCAACGCCAAGTGTTAGAGGATATTGGATTTCAATTAGCCTTCACAGTTGAATATAAAAAAGCCTCCCAAGCTGAGCACATGTTGGAAATTCCGAGAATATCTGTTTTCCCAGAAGACACCCTCGAAGACTTTAAACTGAAATTTAATTGATAAAAACAAATTAAAAAAGTGCCTACTTTGGGTGATCAATCGAAGTAGGCACTTTGATTATTTCTCTTCAAAATTTCTAGTTAAAACATGTTGCTCAGGCATTTTAATGTTATGGTTGTATAAGTATTTAGCGATAATGCCCCTCGTATCACGTGCAGTTTGCCAGTAAGTCGCATCATCACAAAGTCCAACAATATAATAACTGAAGCCACGAAAGTCTTCATTCGTTGATGCCATACCAATATACTTGAACGGCTCGACTGGCTCACCGGTGATATCTTTAATTAATTGATTTCCGAGCTCGCGATTAAGCGCAGAACAAATCTGCTCTAAAACAAGTTCAGTTTGCTGTGGGTCCTGTTGAAAACTTGTCGTAATTTTTTCAATCACACGCATTCGACCTTCATTAAAATTTTCAATCGTTTGAACTTCACCGTTGTTAATTGATAATAATGCACCAGACCACTTTCTTACTTTTAGAATTCGAAAGCCAATTGCTTCAACAGTTCCGGCGTGAAGATCATTAATGATTACATAATCACCCGTTTTTAATTGTTTCTCATAAACGATAAAGAGCCCACCTAATAGGTCTTGGATTAAACTTTGGGCACCGAAACCAATCACAATCCCGAGTACACCTGCACCAGCAAGCATGCTACCGATTCGAATCCCGAAGACGGTTAAGAAGTAGAAGAGAAACCCAATTAGGGCAACATATTTAATAATCGAATTAATTAATGAAATCATTGTATTCGATTCATTTGCATCTAATAAGCGGCCTTTTCTGAAGATTGAACGCACGACTCGTTGAAGAAAAAGCATAATAAATAAAATAATCAGTCCACCAATTATCACTTTGGCAATTCGCGTTTCAAAAATGGCAACAATAAGTTCGCCAATTTGCTCCCAACTGAAATCCATCTTGTACCCCCTATATGAATTTTCATTTATTATAACATATCAGCACTCAAGTCCTAAAGGGCTGAAGATTTTGCTTTGGATCGTATATTTTAGTGTTAAGTTTGACAAACTAACGAAAAAAGCAGGTGAATTGTTTGAAATTACAATTTAAAATTTTTGTTGTATTAATTGTTAGTAGTTTGCTGATTCCATCGACAATGAATGCGTATGGTTGGGGTTATAAGAAGGGGGATACAAATCAACCACCTGAAGTCGGAAAGTATGGGAAAATATTAGAGCAACATGGTGGCTATTATTTAGATGATTCTGGAGAAAAAAATGTTTATTTAACTTTCGATAATGGCTATGAAGCGGGATATACCAAAGGAATTTTGGATGTTCTAGCAGAGGAGAATGTCCCAGCGACTTTCTTTCTAACTGGACATTACGTTAGAAGTGCGCCGGAGATTGTTCAGCGGATTGTAGCGGATGGGCATATAATCGGGAATCACTCGTATCATCATCATGATTTTACTGAATTAACGAAAGAAAAATATCGGCAAGAACTGACTGATTTAGATCGTGCAGTTGAATCGATTACAGGAGTCGAGCGTCTTCAATATTTAAGGCCCCCACGTGGTGTTTTTAATGAGCAAACGATTGAATGGGCGAATGAATTCGGCTATCTTCACATGTTTTGGTCGGTTGCGTTTGTTGATTGGCATAGTGATCAGAAAAAAGGTTGGGAATCTGCTTATCAGCAAGTGATCGATCAAATGCATCCAGGTGCGATCATTTTGCTCCATACTGTTAATGAAGACAATGCTTTGGCATTAAGTCATTTAATCAAAGATCTTAAAGCTCAAGGCTACACGTTTAAATCGTTAGATGACTTAGTAATCAATGATTTGGTGCATGATCCACTCAAAAATATCGATTTGTAATAACTCAACTTTCGCAGATCAAAATGTGCAAGTAAACGTTGGTATGGTAAGAAAGATGGGCTGTTCACTATCCATATTGACTTTATTTGTACACGCGGGAAATCTAATGACAGATCCTTAGTTTGAGCGTTAATTCGTTCCGAAAAGCAACAGGTTCGCTTTTCGCGGGGATGGCTTCGGGTCCGAGGAAAGCGTCCACCCAGAGTGGAAATCACGGGTCTAGCACCAACAAAATTATTCGTGTTTTGTCCTCCAAGTAATTAATTAAGTCAAGTACTATACCGAAAATCAATGCCGCCCTTAATCAATCTAAGAGCAACATAAAAATATAACTGCGAAAGTTGAGTAATAATAAAAGCCTAAGAAAAAGTCTTATTAGGCTCTTTGGTTTAATCATTTTTTTCGTTGGCAAATTGTTGGAAAAGGATTTGGCTATTAATCATTGGTTTGTTTTGTTCGGGTTTAACCGATTCGTATAAGCCATCACTGTCTTGAATGCGACGATTTGTGTTATCCTTTAAAGAAAGTTCTAAAATTTGCTTGATCCGTGTTTGGTGGTTTGTTTGCAAAATCGGAAACAATAGCTCAATCCGTCTCTGCAAATTACGCGTCATCCAATCAGCGGAAGAAAGATAATACTTTTCAGCACCATTATTGTAAAAATAATAAACTCGGCTATGTTCTAAAAATCGTCCAACAATACTATGAACACGAATTTGTTCGCTTACACCTGGGATTCCTGGCTTCAGGCAACAGATCCCTCGAACAATTAAGTCGATTTTGACACCCGCTTGTGAAGCTTGGTATAGTTTCAAAATGATTGATTTATCTGTTAAGGCATTCATTTTTGCAATGATTCGTCCCGTGCCAAATTGTTCTTGATGTTCAATTTCATTGTCAATTAGTGCTAAAAAGTCATTTAGCATCAAATCCGGAGCAACTGATAAAGCATTTAATTGTGGTAAATTTGTTGCACCACTTAAATAATTAAAGAAGTGAGTCGCATCGCGGACTAATTCTTCACGAGCAGAGATCAACGATAAGTCTGTATAAAGTGTCGCTGTTTGTTCGTTATAATTGCCAGTTGATAAGTGAACAAAGCGCTCAATCTTTGCCTCTCCTTTGCGAACAATTAAACAGATTTTACTATGTGTTTTTAAACCGCTGATCCCGTAGATCACGTGACAGCCTGCTCGCTCAAGCTTCTTAGCCCAATGAACATTATTTTTCTCATCGAAGCGTGCTTTTAATTCAACGAGTACAGTCACTTGCTTGCCGGCTAAAGCTGCTTTTTCTAAACTTTTTATGATCGATGAACGTTTGCTCGCACGATACAGTGTTTGTTTAATCGCTAACACGTTAGGATCCCGGGCAGCCTCAGCCAGAAGCTTAATTGTTGTCTCGAACGACTGATAAGGATGATGAAGTAAAAGGTCATGTTTTAGAATTTGATCCAAGATTGATTTGTTATGAATGATTTCACTTGTTAACTGCGGTTGAACTTCTTGATAGATTAAGTCAGGAAAACCTGTTTTTATTTGATGATAAAAGTGATCTAAAAAGGTAAAGTCAAGCGGTACGGATTGTAAATAGATATCATCTTCTTGGATGTCAAAGATCCTCTTTAAAAACTCGATCACATTTTGGTCAGCGTGCTCTTCTACTACTTCTAGTCGAACAACAGCCCCCCATTCTCTTTTGTGAAGCTCAGATTCAATCGCCACTAACAAATCACGGGCATCCTCTTCATGAATGGTCATATCTGCATTACGTGTAATTCGAAATACGGTTGTCGATTTAATTTCCTGATCTGGAAAAAGTAGACTGATATAATATATGATTAAATCCTCTAAAAAAACAAATTCATTGCTGTCACCGACTTGTATTGTTCGAGTAATCAGTTCAGGTACTTGAACGATCGTCAATTTATCTTGTTCATCTGCTGAAGCATTTAAGCGAACAGCGATGTTTAACGATCGATTCGCAAGCAATGGAAAAGGCTGATATAAATGAATCGCAATCGGTGTTAAAATTGGGAAGATGTGTTCAGAGAAATAGCTTTTCAACCAACTTTTTTGAACTTCTGTTAACTGTTCAATTGATTTTATGTAAATCCCTTCAGTTTTTAAATGGTCAGTTTGTTGTTGATAGAGCTCATGTTGATAGTCAACTAACTGATGATTTAATTGACTGATTGCAGCTAACTGCTCCACCGTTGTCATACCCGCTTTGTTATCGGGTTGATTAAAATTGGCACGCATTTGATCTTTTAACCCAGCCACTCGAACCATAAAAAATTCATCTAAATTAGAAGAAAAGATTGAAATGAAACGTAAACGTTCTAAAATTGGATTATTCGGATTGATTGACTCCTCAAGAACACGTTGGTTAAAACGTAACCAGCTAATTTCACGATTATTGAAATAGTTTGGCTTATCATATGATAAAGCTTCTATCGTTCTCTGTTCCATAGGCTCCCTCCTAAAGATGACAATTTGACTTATTGATCAAGCTCAATAAATTCAAGGACTATTTTTCTTTTTAGTACTTGCTCTAAATGTTTCTTTTGTTTTTCTGCTTGATAGGATTCTGCACTTGGATTTCTCTGATAATATAGCTTTAGTTTAATTTCCTTTTTCTTCACCTTTATCTCAATCTTTTTGATAACTTGACGTTTCGTTGCATCTAACGCATAAGTAAACTTTAATAATGCCCCAATTAATCTGAATTTTTTCTGTTCATGCTTTGTGAGCCAGCCTTTAAAAGGTTTAATAAATTGGTTAAAAGTCACACTATTTTTATATGACGCGATCAAGGCAATTTTTAATTTTTCGTGATTTAACAGGCCATCAATTGTTTGATTGGCAAGCAAATAAAATGTATGCTGTGCACTTGATTCAGGATCAATAAATTGTCCTAAATCAAAGACATAGATTGCGTGTGTCAGATAAAACCAATCTTTGCTTGTTAATCCTTGAACCTGATTTTTAGCGAGTCGATCAAAAAACTGTCGGGTTAAATAATGAACGTGAGAAATCTGATTCATATTCAAGTCATAACGCATCACCAGCTCGTTGAGGCTTTCTTCAAGTACGTTAGGGAAGTACGCTGTATCATGATTTGCTAAGAGCCAGCTGTAATTAATTCCATCACGTAATCCCTTCTGACTTAAAATAAATCGATCGGCTTTCACTGTCTCAAATAATGTTTTAAATGTTTCGACTGCAGGGATAATAATATCTGCTCGATCCTTCGATAAACCTTCAACTTTTTCTCGTTTATTTAACGGGAGTGCAACCAAATAATTAAGAATCCGATTAATATCGTATAAGTTCATTTGATATTGGTGCAATCCTGCCATTGGGTATGCTTTTTCATTTTGGTCAATTTGAGCTAAATTACGTGCACTCCCACCAATACCAATCAAAGGCACGTGGCGATCGATGAGCCAAGGCAGTGAGTGGAATTGTTTTTTTACATATTGATGGATGATTTGTGCATTTTTACTTTCTGAGAAATCAGCTTGATAAAGTGCTTTTAATGTTAGTGTTCCAAATGGGAAACTGTGTGAATGAATGAGTTCACGGTCTTTAAAATAAGTCACCTCGGTACTCCCACCACCCATGTCGACTGTAATCGCTTCGGTCATCGGTGTTGAATTGACAACAGCCAGATAGCCATAATAGGCTTCTTCTTTTTCAGAGAGAATGACCATATCCCAATCGAATTGATCTTTAACTTTTTTAATCAGATCATCACGGTTGTGTGCTTGTCTAACTGTTGCTGTGGCGATGCAGACAAATTGTTGATAGGGATAGATTGCTAAAACTTCTGCAAAGTTTGTTAGTGTGCTTAGTAAAACATTGATACCTTCTTGTGAGAGGTTTTGTTGCTTGTCTAAATAATTTGATAGTCGGGAGACTGCTTTAACATTTTCGACTTCATATAAGCGTCCGGATTTTTCTTTTGCATAAATGACGAGTCGCATAGAGTTTGAGCCAATATCGATTAGTGCTGAATAGTCTTGGTTAGATTTAATCATTTTGCGTCACCTGCTTTTGTCTATTAAAGTAGCTATACCACTCTTTAGTTAGTTTTAATCTTAAAAAGAATGAATTTAGTTTGAGTATTTCATTTGGTGGATGCGTTGTTCTTGGTATGCATCGGCTTCTTCGTCTTGGCCAGTTTTTTTCAATAAATCGATTAATTTTTTAAACAGTGTTTCATTAGTTGGGTGTAATTCAATTTCCCACTTCAGACAGTCGATTGCACCAGCGAGGTAATTAAATTTCTGATAAATATCAGCAAGCTTTTCTTGTTGATCTGGGTTTTCTTCGAGTTGTTTAATCATTTGTAATTGTTTAGTAAATGAGAATCGATCATTAAATTTGGCTAACCAATTAAGAATATGATCGATTGAATGGTCTATGAATGCTGATTCAATGATCATTCGAGTGGCTTTTTCTTTTTCTTCGAGTGCGAATGGATCGATCCGTTTGATAAAATTCAATTGGTATTGATTAAAAATGAATAAGTGAGTTGCTTGATCAACCTGAGCCAAATGTTTGATAAATGGCTGAGCCTGAACGTGGTGAGGAAATTTTTCAGCTAAAACCGTTTTGAGATAATTTTTTGAGTCTGCATTTTTAAGTAAAGTATCTGAAAAAGCTTTGCTGTCAATTAAATTTGGTTGTTGACGCAAAAGTTGAAGCATTGTTTTGGTACGAATTTCAGCCGGGAATGGCATTAATGTTGGTAAAAAAAGTTGCCAATAGTGTTCGGAAAAGCCATTTAACAGTTGAGTTGTTGCTAAGATGCCTCGTTCGAGTTCGCGATTATTTGATAAAAAAATGGATTCCAGTGTGTCAATGTCTAAGGGGGTGTAAGCAAAGACCTCTTTTTGTTCGAGTTGATAACCTTGGAATGTTAGTGTTGCTAATATGTCATGTGCAAATTGATTGTCAGGTTGATAGTTCTTTAATGTTGAGATGGCTTGAAAGGCGAGTTGAAGCTGACCGTCTCGTCGGTGTTGACGGAAACATTCAATAAATAGCTTGCTGATTTTTTCTTGGCTGATGGCATGGTCAAAGTAAGCGAGTATGATGATTTGTTCGAGTTGTTTCATATTTTGTGACATGGTTTGAATCATTTTTTTCAGTGGTAGACAGGAAAATATTCGATCATGAATGAGTGAATCGATCGCATGGTGAGGTGAGGTGACAATTAGACCGTGTTTAATCGCTGTTGCAATGAACGAGTTTGGATTCAAATCAACTATTTTAAGTGTGTTGATGTAACGTTCTTTGTGAAAAATTAAATAATAGGCTTGTCCAGAACGACCATAGGCCTCGATTAATTGACAATTTTGAAACTGGATTAATCGTTTGACTGTTAAAGTGGCTTGTTTCTGTTGGATTTGGATTTTACATTTCATCTAAATCGCCTCCTATTGTTATGTCTATCATACCACAGGATCAAAGGAGTCGTCCTTAAAAAATTATTAAGATTTTTTAAAAAAAATAGAGCAAAATACTTGAAAGTCAAAGAAGGTCAAAGTATAATAAAATTATCAAAGGTCAAAAATGGTCAAAACAACAAAGGAGGAAAATACAGATGAAATGTCAAAAGTGTCAAACAGAGCCTGCAACAGTTAACTTAACCCTTCGTATGAATCAACACATGGAACATTTCCATGTCTGTCAATCTTGCTTCAATGAAATAAAACAAGACTCAATCAACCCTTCGAACTTCTTTGGCAATAACGGTGATTTCAGCTTCAATGAATTTTCATCTGGCGCAAAACCGAGACAAGGTCAACGGGTTCAAACAAAGTCGGGTAGAGGTGGCGGTGGTCTATTAGATCAGTTAGGCCGAAATGTAACAGATGCCGCCAAAAATGGTTTGATTGATCCGGTTATTGGTCGTAATCTTGAGGTTAAACAAGTGATTGAAACGCTGAACCGACGCAATAAAAACAACCCTGTTTTAATTGGTGAGCCAGGTGTCGGGAAAACAGCAATTGCAGAAGGCTTGGCATTAAAAATTGTTGAAGGACAAGTTCCGAACAAGTTAAAAAATAAACAATTGTACTTGTTAGATGTTGCTTCTTTGGTTGCGAATACTGGGATTCGTGGTCAGTTTGAGGAGCGAATGAATCAATTAATTCAAGAATTAAAAGACCGAAAAGATGTGATTTTATTTGTTGATGAAATTCACCTCTTAGTTGGTGCTGGGACTGCCGAAGGTTCACAAATGGATGCGGGGAATATTTTGAAACCTGCTCTTGCCCGTGGTGAATTACAATTAATTGGTGCAACAACATTGAAGGAATATCGTCAAATTGAAAAAGATGCTGCACTTGAGCGTCGCTTGCAACCGATCATTGTTAATGAGCCGACAACGGATGAAGCGGTTCAAATCTTACAAGGGATTAAGGATCGCTACGAAAAATTTCACAATGTTAGCTATAGTGATGAAGTGATTGAGCAAGCAGTTCGATTATCAAAGCGCTATATTCAAGATCGTTTCTTACCAGATAAAGCGATTGATTTGATCGACCAAGCTGGTGCGAGGTTAAATCTTTTACATGCTGAATCAGATAAATCAGTCATTGAAACACGCCTAGATGAAATTGCTGTTAAAAAAGCTGAGGCTGCTGAGGTTGAAGACTATGAGACAGCTGCTCATTTACGTCATGAGGAGCTAAAGCTTGAAAATCAGCTGAAAGAGGTTGAGGATACGCCTTCGTCAGAAGTAACGATTCAAGATATTCAGCAAATCATTGAAGAAAAAACGGGTATTCCTGTTCAGAAAATGCAAGCTGATGAGCAATCTAAAATGCGTGATTTAGCTGAACAATTAGCGACTAAGGTGATTGGGCAAGATCATGCTGTCGATAAAGTTGCTAAAGCAATTCGTCGAAGCCGAGCTGGTTTAAAAGTAGCTGCTCGTCCAATCGGGTCATTTTTATTTGTCGGACCAACAGGTGTTGGAAAAACTGAATTAGCAAAAGTTTTAGCAGAGGAGTTATTTGGCACAAGGGACTCACTAATTCGTCTAGATATGAGTGAGTATATGGAAAGACATTCTGTATCGAAAATTATTGGCTCGCCACCAGGCTATGTAGGCCATGAAGAAGCGGGGCAATTAACTGAAAAAGTACGCCGCAACCCGTATAGTTTAGTTTTACTAGATGAAATTGAGAAGGCGCATCCTGATGTCCAGCATATGTTCTTGCAAATCATGGAGGATGGTCATTTGACTGACTCACATGGGCGAACTGTTAGCTTTAAGGATACGGTCATTATTATGACGAGTAATGCTGGAACAAGTTTTAAAGAAATCCAAGTCGGCTTTAATAAGGATCAAAATGAAGCTGTGTCAACATTAGAAAACTTGAAGGACTTCTTTAAACCAGAATTCTTGAACCGTTTTGATTCCATTATTAATTTCAAGCCATTATCAACAGATGCGCTCGTAGAAATTGTCGATCTGATGCTTGGTGAACTGATTGCACATCTAAATGAACAGGATTATCAGCTTTCCATTACAGATGAGGCAAAAGAATTTTTAGCGAAAAAAGGTTACAATCCAGACTTTGGCGCCCGTCCGTTGCGTCGGGTGATTCAAGAAACAGTCGAAGACGGGATCACTGATTTGTTATTAGATGAGTCAGAGGCGACAGAGATTGTCGTTGAATTAGTGGAAGAAGAAATTGTTGTGAAAAAGGGATAATTATAAAAAGGCATCGCTCAGCGGTGTCTTTTTTGATGAAAAATTAAATAATTTTTTATGAATATATATTCATAAATTCCCTCTCGCATTGTCATGGTTGTATAATTAGAAAAGTTTTTCGAATATTCATGCAATAACAAGCAAACACTAGATTTTATCGAGCAGACAAATAAAAAATGTTTGTTATAATGGCAAAAAGAGTTTTCTAGCAGGGGGAAAATAATGAAATTAGCGCACAAGATAGTTTGTCATAATGAGTATGATCGGCTAAAGCAAGTGATTGTCACGCCACCAACACATATGCGAATTGAAGAGGTGATTAATGAAACACAGAAACATTATCAAGATTCGAACATTGATATCGATAAGGCATTAGAACAGCATCGTTATTTTCAAAAAGTGATGCGCGATCATGGGGTTGAAGTGATCGAGATTGAGCCTAGATCAGAATTGAATGAGCAAGTATTTACTCGAGATATTGGTGTGACGATTGGTACGCAGGTAATTGTAAGTCAAATGGCAACAGATTTACGTGAACGAGAAACTGTTTATTTAAAAAAGTTCCTCGTTGAAAACAATATGGCCCACATGGAGATTATGATCGACTCAATTGAGGGGGGCGATGTTATCCTTGATGAGGAGCGGATCTGGATTGGTGTCAGCGATCGAACGACTGAGATAGCGATCCAATCGTTACAACAATTTTTACCTAATTACCAAATTGAAACGATCGATTTGAAAAATGAGATTTTGCATTTAGACTGTACGTTTAATCTTGTCGGTCCAAACTTAGCTTTGATTTATCGTGAGGGTATATTAGAGGCTGATTATCAAAGACTAAATGAACATTATCAGTTGATTGAGGTCGATTCGGAAGAACAATTTACTCTAGGGACAAATGTTTTATCAATTGCACCTGGAAAAGTGATTAGTTTACCTGAAAATAAGCGGACAAATCAAAAGCTCCGTGAAGCAGGACTAGAAGTGATCGAAGTGCCATTTAATGAAATTATTAAATCAGGTGGTTCATTCCGTTGTTGCACAATGCCAATCTATCGTGAAAAATAGCCAGACTAAAAGCTATCATCGCAAAATGATAGCTTTTTAGTCGCTTATAATACTTTTTTATTTTTAAATATTAAGAACGATCCGGTTAATAAAATAATTGAAAGGGCGACTGTTACGCCGGCTGTTCCCCATAGATCCGTCGATATTTTTCCACTAATAAGTAAATCATTAATATACGTACTTAACTGATTCGGGAACCATGGCAACCAACGACTGACAATGCCACCGACAACGGACATACCGATGAGGACACCAATCGATATCCCTGCGACAGGTCCAGGTCCTTTGAAAATGGTACTGAAAAAAATCGTTAGTGAGATCGCAAACATGATCCATAATGAGTAAAATAAAATCAGATAAATCAGTTCAGTTAGTCCAACGTCACCGAATAATAGATTAACGTAATACCAATTGAGTAACATTCCAATCGTAAATGCGACAAAAAATAGCACAAACTTGGCAAACCATTTTGCTAAAATATATGTGATATGGTTGACAGGCTTCACTAAAATTAGTTCAGCAATGCCACTTTTTCGTTCACCAGCAATCGTGCCCATCGTAAGTAAAATGACGATCAAAATCCCAATCGAACTGACTTGTATCAATGCCATCATCACAGCATCTGCGGCTGGAATTTCAGGTATTTCAAAAATCATTCCTTCTGGTATCTCATCAACTGCTTCCATCAATTTTGGTAAAAAATGATAAGTGATTGGATCCATAATTGATATTAGAATAAACACGATTGGTACCCAAATCCAACTAAAGTTTCGCCATGATTCAAGGCACTCTTTTTTGAATACAGTCAGAAATTGACTCATTTGTTAACCACCTCCATGAACATATCTTCTAAGGTTGCACGTGAGACAGTAAAGTTCGTTAAATCCCACTCCATAGCTAATGCTTTCGTTAAAATAGCTTCTCTAGCTTGATTAACGTCATTAATTAAACAAACGAATCCGCCCCGTTCGGCATTCACTTGATCGATTCCTGGTAGCTGATTCAATTGTTCCAACATGTCTTCAGTTACTGTTTTGAAGCTGAGCTCAATTTTTTGGCTTTGATATTTTTCACGAAGATCAGTCAGACTGCCTTGTTCAACTAGAGCACCTTCATGCATTAATAGTAAGCCATCACTTATTTCTTCAGCATCATTTAAAATGTGAGTTGAAAATAAAATCGTCGTATCTTGTTTTAATTCTTCCAGTAATGTTAAAACTTCACGTCTCCCAATTGGATCAAGTGCTGAAACTGGTTCATCGAGCATAATTAAAGAGGGCTTGTGGATTAACGTTTGGGCAATTCCAAGACGTTGCCTCATTCCGCCAGAATACTTACTGATTCTGATGTTTTTTGCATCACTGATTCCGACTTGCTCAAGTAAAACATCAGCACGTTGTTGGGCTTCAAGCTTGGTTAAGTTAGCCAAGCGACCAACATAGACTAAAAATTCATTCCCTGTCATCCAGCCGTGAAAGACCGGATGTTGCGGTAAATAGCCGATTTTTGAACGAATATCAATCCCATTTTGATAACCTTCAAACTTTATTACTCCAGCAGTTGGAGTGAGTAAACCAGCTAACATCCTTAAAGTTGTTGTTTTCCCTGCACCATTTGCTCCTAGTAAGGCGATACAATTTCCTGACTTGAGCTGAAATGAAAGGTCATTAACAGCAACGTGTTGGTTATATTTTTTCGTTAAATTTTCAATTAATAACTCCATCTAATCCGTTCTCCTTCCTAGGATAAAGAATAAAATCGGTCCAATCATACTGACGAAAAGTATAATCAGTAACCAAACCCATTTTGGTCCTTTCGTTTCTTCGGTTTTAAACCAAGCAATCAATGCAACAACGAGTAAAATGAATTGTAAGACAAGTAATGGCGACAACATTTGAAGTAAATGTGCGACATCAGTCATAATTTCACCTCCCAGATTTGTTTAGTTTTTGGTAAAGGTAATAAGAATAGAAAATAGGTATGAGTGCTCCAACAAAAATACTAATTAATGTTACTGGTAAAACATATTGGTCTGAAATAAATGGTGTAGTGATTAAGATAAAGCCTAAGATAATAAAAATTCTCGCGCCAAGTCGGTGTGTTTTACGCCATACTTCTTCATTGTCTAATGTCCATGGTGTTCGAATCCCAAATAGCCAATTTGGTTTGATCGTTTGCATATAATTGCCGAAGATTATTAATAATAAGCCAACTAATATCGGGATAAAGAAGTGAATCTGTAACGGATAGCCTAAACTTTTGAATAGGGTAACTAAATTAATTAGCAAAAACAGTCCCATAACGGAATAGGTGATGATTTCATATGATCGTGAAAACTGTTGGTAATTCTTTTTCTTTGGATCAATTTTTGGACTGAATAAGATGATCAAGTAGAGTAAAACGTACATCCCATTGTTGGTAAATAGCGCGATAAACTTTGAAGCAGACCAATTGACTGATCCGTCAACACCCCATTGCATTGGAACTTGATCTGGTAATTGAGGATAAAAGATTAGCCACAAACTAATTGAAATAAGAATCATGAGGATTGGAATCAGGTGTTTTTTCATTGTTCTTTCTCTCCTTTATCAATAAAATCAATCGTCCAGCTGACGAGCTCTTGAAAAACAGTGAGATTTAATGTGTAGTAAATAAATTGTCCCTGCTTATTATCATAAACAAGCTCTGCCTGTTTTAGAATGTTTAAATGTTGTGAGATGCTTGATTTTGACATCTCAAAATGACTCGATATTTCACCAGCGGTTAGATCGCCATCTTTTAATAATGTTAAAATTTTTCGTCGTGTTGGATCTGCAAGAGCTTTAAACACATCTTTCATCAGCTAATCACCCTTAAGTATTTAAGTAATTACTTAAATGATAAAATAACTTTTGTACTTTGTCAAGAAAAAATGGTGATTGATCTAAGGTCAATCACCAAAATATAATTATTCATCGATATGTTGTTTTTCCTTCAACAATGCCTGAAACTGTTGTTCAAGTTCTTCTGTTGGTTCGATGCTTAATTTACTCAACACTTCAGAAATACGAGTTTCTAGGACGAGTAATTTTTGTTCGTGACTACTCTCATCTTTTGGTGGATTGAGGTATTCATGATATGTCCCAGGAAATAATTCAATTGTTTGATCTCTAATCACAATCAGTTTGGTCGCTACTTGTTCAATCAGTCGTTGATCATGTGAGACAAATAGAATTGTACTCGGATAACTTAATAATAATGATTCGAGTGCTTCAATTGCTTCGATATCTAAAAAGTTTGTTGGCTCATCCAGAATAAGCATATTCGCATCACTAACAAGTAATTTTGCCAAGACAACTTTAACGCGCTCTCCGCCACTCAACGTCCGAATTGGCTTTGTCACATCATCTTCACTAAAATTAAGTCGGGCTAAGCATGTTCGAATCAGTGTTTCTGATTGAATTGCATGATCACTAACATAGGTCAAAATCGATTGATTTAACTTTAGTTCTTGTAATTTTTGATCAAAGTAACCGACTTTAATTGCGGGAGAAAGCTGAACACCATTAACTTGATTGATGATTTTTTTGACGAGTGTCGATTTGCCCGTACCGTTATCTCCAATGATTGCCACCTTGTCATTACCTTTGATTTGAAAGCTTGTCGGCTTCCATAAAGTTCGACTACCAATCTGGCCTGGTAAGTTTTCAACTCTCAAAATCGTTCGTCCCGATAATTGTTCTGCTTGCGGGTGCTCCATCCTAATCGGCGCTTCCTGATAAACCTTTTCAACTGATTCCAATTTTTCTATTCTTGTTTCAAGTGCTTTTTTATTTTGATGGAGCTTTTTTTGTTTTTTAGCAAAGTATGGTTTGGCGCCTTTAATCCGTGCCTCAGAAGAACTGAGTTGTTTGGGTTTCTTTGTCGCACGTTGAGCTTTTTGCTCCTTTTTAACGAGTGCTCGCTCTAATTGCTTCTTCTTTTCGATGTATTGATGGTATGCTTCTTCCTGTTGTTTAATTTGTGCTTGTTTTTGCTCGTGATAATCACTATAATTTCCTTGATAAACATGTATTCTTCGTTGATCAATTTCCCAAATTTGCTCACACAATTGGTCTAAGAAGTACCTGTCGTGTGAAACAAGGATCAGTGCTCCTTGCCAATGATTAAATTGGTTTAGCAGCTGCTCGATATGGTGTTGATCAAGATTTGTTGTCGGTTCATCAGCTAAAAGTAAGTCGGACTTTTCCGCTAATGCATGATTAATGTAGCGTTGTGTTACTTCACCGCCACTTTCAGCTGTCTCTGTTTCTTTAAGCTGTGGTAACAGTTTAATTGAACCATAACGATTAACTTGCCCCTGATCCGTTTCTTGTTTACCGATGATTAAATTCAATAGTGTTGATTTACCAGAGCCATTTTTGCCAACTAATCCGATTCGTGCCTGTTTTTTAACAGCTAGTTGCTCAGACTCAAACAGCAATTCACCTTTAATAAACTTTTGAACATGTTTTAATTCCACAATTGTCATATTCTCACCTCATTTTAGAAGACAAAAAAGCCTCCTACTTATACTTAATTGAATAAGAAAATAGGAGGCACCGATAGCATATCTGCTATAATAGTGGGCATAGATATAGTCGATCACATCCTATTTTCGTTTGACTAAATGAAAGCAGACCAAACAAGACTCATTTTTTGAATGAGTTGGTCTTACTTAGATTTAGTTCAGACTTAGAAAAATAGGATTATAATTTCATCGGCTAAAAGTTCACCCTTTCGATAAAGTTAATTTTAGTTTAACGAAAATGATGACCATTTGTCAATCTAACTTATTAATTTTAGCATTCCACGAACAAAGAGGGCTTGAGATTTTAAGTGATATCGGCTATAATGATTTAGGATCAAATCGAGGGGAATTAGCTCAGTTGGGAGAGCGCTTGCGTGGCACGCAAGAGGTCGTCGGTTCAAGCCCGATATTCTCCATTTAATTAAACAACACTGATCAGGATAATGGTCAGTGTTGTTTTCATGAACTTTATGTGAAATATTTCACAAACCTATTGTTAATTAGATGATTAAGAAATATAATAAACTAGAAATTATGAAAAATATTAAGTTAAAGGAAGTGTTCACATGAAATTATCAGGAAAAACAGTCATTGTAACAGGTGCTGCAGCAGGTATGGGAGAAGCAATCGCTAAAAAGTTTGCGCAAGAAGGTGCTAAGGTTGTTGCGACAGATATCAATCAAGAATTACTAGATCAAGTCGTCAATGCAATTAGAGAAGCGGGTGGCGAAGCAGTTGGTCTAGTCAGTAACATCGGTGAACAAAAGGATATTGACCAAATGGTGCATGAAGCAATTGAACGCTATGGCTCACTTGATATTTTAGTGAACAATGCTGGCATTATGGATAACTTTGTCCCAGTTGGTGACTTGACAGATGAACAATGGAATCGAATTATTCAAATTAACTTAACTGGGCCATTTAAGGCAGCTCGCGCAGCAATTAAAGTTATGGAAACACAAGAAAATGGCGGTGTGATTATTAACAATGCATCGGTTGGAGGGTTGTTTGGTGCGCGTGGTGGGGCGGCTTACGTATCGTCTAAGCATGGATTACTCGGAATGACGAAAAATATCGCAGCAACATATGGCGTTCATGGGAAAATTCGTGCAAATGCAATTGCACCAGGTGGAGTTGCAACAAATATTCAAACGACAATTACTGAACCACATGAGTTAGGAAGTAAAGCTATTGGCTCTATTGGGGGAGAAACTGCTCCAATAGGTCAATCAGAAGAAATAGCAGAAGTTGCTCTATTTCTAGCTTCTGATGCTTCAAGTTTTGTCAATGGAGCAGTTATTACAGCTGACGGTGGCTGGACAGCAGGCTAAATCATCGACTTAAATAAGGCTTAATCTCGATTCATTAAATGGATCGAGATTAAGCTTTTTAATTTGGAATGATTTGTTTTAAATGGTATTTGTTTATAGCAGATTCGAATCAGATCAAAGACAAGATGTGACAAAAGTCCATCTTTAAATTATAAAATTCAAGCCGATACATTAAGCATAGGTTGAATGTCTTAGAATGTAGCTTATTCTAGGAGAAATGTCTTGTCTAAAATTGAATTTAAGTATAGTATTGAATATATACTTTTACTTATGTGATAAGCAATGAAAGCGGTTTATTATTAAGAGGGAGGATAACAAGATGAATAAGCGTTTTAACTTCAAGAAGGTAATAGAATCCCGACCCATTCAATTTATCAAATCGAGCTTTGGGAAGATAAAATTACCTAAAAGACGGGAAAAATCAGAAAAGATGAAGATACGTGTTAAAACAACTCGTCGGAAAAAAATTGGGAATTTAGGCTTGCATAATTTGAAGATTGGTTGGAAGTATGGGGTTGTACTTATTATTATTTTTATCCTACTTGTTGTTGCAACAACATTAGTTGCAGTATCGATCAATGAAGCTCAAGAAGATATGGACGTTTTAGTCGATGAAGCTGATCTGGCTGTTTTAACAATTGAATTGAGTGATTTAATGAATTCAAAAGGTTTATCAGCGATGGCTTATGCACAATTTGGGAATGAAAGCCACCTAAATGAATTTGAAACTAAAAATGTAGAAGTTGATGAACGAATTGCCTATTTAAGTGAACATATCGTAGGTGATAGTCATATTTCGCTTTTTAACGAGGTTGAGCGGTTAAATCAGGAGTTAAACGATATGTTTTATAATGAAATTGTTGATTCAATTGGAGCAGGTAGTGACGTAATGCGCCTGTATAGTAATCGATACAACAATGCAACAGCTAATGCAGGACTGTACTTGGAATCGCTTCGAGGTTTAATTACTGAGGATCGTGATTTGGCAGCTAATAATGCTGAAGAAAGTAAAAATATGGCTCTGGTTATGTTATTCTCAAGTATGTTTATCTCAATTATTATTGCACTTATTCTTGTCTTGTACATTAGTAGACATGTATCGAGACATCTAAATCAAGTCGTTGTGATGAGTGACCGAATTGCATCAGGTGATTTAACTGAAACGGACTATCATTATCAAGGTAAAGATGAGATTGGCCAGCTTTCTAACTCAATGGAGCAAATGCGCTTACAATTAACAACGATGATTGATTCAATTAAGCAAACATCATTATTAGTCGGTACTCAAAGTGAACAGCTTAATCAATCTGCAGATGACGTTAAGTCTGGAACAGAACAAATTGCTGCAACAATGGAAGAGTTGGCATCTGGAACAGAGACACAAGCAAACTTTGCTAGTGATTTAGTTGAAACAATGACAGCATTCGCTGAGCAGATTAAATCGATTAATACAAGTAGTGAATCGATTAATGAATCATCGAACAGTGTGTTAAAAGAAACTGAATTAGGTAATGAGTATATGAATAAATCGATTGCTCAAATGAATAGCATTGATCAAATCGTAAAAGATGCTGTCGACAAAGTAGAGGGACTAGATAAGCAGACACAAGAAATATCTAAACTTGTTGGTGTCGTTAAAGATATTGCGGATCAAACAAACTTATTAGCATTAAATGCCGCGATTGAAGCAGCTCGGGCTGGAGAGCATGGTTTAGGTTTTGCAGTTGTTGCCGATGAGGTTAGAAAGCTTGCTGAACAAGTTGCTAATTCTGTCGTAAGTATTGCGAAAAATGTCAGTGAAATTCAAGCAGAATCTAAGGCTGTTTCAACTGCGTTAGAGCAAGGTTACGATGAAGTTGAACAAGGAACGAAAGATATTTCAGAAACGGGCGTTCGTTTCAAGGCGATTGATGATGCGATTGCATTAATGACATCAAACGTCCAAACAGTTATGGCTGGTTTAGAAGAATTAAATAATGACTCAGCTAAAGTGAATGAAGCTGTTCAAGAAATTGCTTCAATTTCAGAGGAGTCTGCAGCCGGTGTTGAAGA
The DNA here is from genome assembly GCF_039539605.1 of Amphibacillus indicireducens. Classification (NCBI taxonomy): domain Bacteria; kingdom Bacillati; phylum Bacillota; class Bacilli; order Caryophanales; family Bacillaceae; genus Amphibacillus; species Amphibacillus indicireducens. Next base: position 23,843 of record NZ_BAABDL010000078.1, read on the forward strand.
AACATCAGCTTCAGCTGAAGAAGCATCAAGCTCAATGGAAGGTGTAGCAATTGGTGCAAGTACGTTACTTGAATCTGCTCAAGAGTTAAGTGAGTTAGTTCAAAAATTCAAAATGTAATTAAATAAGCGTTTGCCAATTGAATTTAACTGGCAAACGCTTTTTTGATCGATTCTGATTATTGAAAATGAGCGAGTTCTGCATCGATTGCTTTGCGAATTCTTTGGAGGCAGTCATTGCTATCCCTTCCTCTAATTCGCTGGCCGTTGACTAGAGCAAAGGCATTAAATCTACATAAACCACACATTGATAGACACTGATTGACAAGAACGGATACTTCTGGGTACTCTTCTTCCAAGAGTCGCTCTGCATCAACTGTCATGAGGACATTACTTTCACAAATTTCAACGATAATAATTCCCATTGTATCCACCTCTCGATTCAAAATAGCATTACTAAGTTATCATTGTAGTGCAAAGCATTGTGTTTGTCATTTAATATACACAAATTGTGACATTATAGACCTAAAGGATTATAAAGTTTGCATTTTAACTAGTTTGTTATTTACTTCACAAATAATATTCGTTATGATTAGATAAAGGGTGGTGTGGGGATGAGTAAACAACAGACAACAAGGCAAACGATTGTCGAGTTATTAAAGAAAAATCAAGAATTATCAGTTAGTGGCTTAAAAGAACATTTAGATATCACCGAGATGGCTGTGCGAAAACATTTAATTAAATTAGAAGCAGAAGAATATATTACATCAAGATCTGTCCGTCAACCAATGGGTAGACCCGTGATTTATTATAGCTTAACAACTAAAGGTCATGAGACATTTCCAAATAATTATGACAAAATTGTCGTTGAATTGCTCCAAGATATTCATGAAAATATGGGAGAAGAAGCAATTGATCTCTTATTTGAAAATCGCGAACAACGCTTGCGGAAAAAATATCGTCGCCGAATTTTTAAAGAAGATCCATTAATTGAGCGTGTTGAAAATTTAGTTGATGTCCAAACAGAGAATGGCTATATGGCCGAATTCACTGAATCAGAAGAAGAAAGCTCAGATACAATCACATTTGAGCAGTTTAATTGTCCGATTGCTGCGATTGCAGACCGCTATGATACACCATGTCATTATGAGCTTGAATTATTTAAAGAAGTACTTGGAACGGATCAGGTGGAGCGGGTTGAATGTATTGCTAAGGGTGGTAAGAGTTGCAAATACTTAATCAAAAATAATTTAACATCTGATCAAACAACAAATCCCTCCTAAATTAAGAGGGATTTTTAAAATTTATCGATTTCATTGATCATTGTACTAATCATGCGGTGAATTGCTTTCTGATGTTTAATTGGCATCTTGCTAATTTGATCAAATTGATCCCTGAACTGAGGATTTTTTATCAAAAAGCTGATTAAATCTAAGAATGATTCATCAATTGTCTGTTCATCATCAGTACTTGTTTGATAAAATTGTTGAAAATCACTTAATAATTGATCAGCGTGTTTATTCAACCCGAGCAGACTATCAATTGACTGATGAAAAATTTGACTCAGCTTGATAATCGTCGGTAAGTCAGGTAACACATCGCCATTTTCCCACTTAGCAATTACAGATCGTGATATTTTCAATTGATCTGCTAATTTTTGTTGTGTCCAGTTTTGATTCGTACGGTAATATTTAATATTGGATGCTAATTTATGGATTGACATAATTTATTCCCTACCATTCTTATCACTAAGTCCTCTTTAATCCTATCATGATTAAAGCAATTTTCTTCCTTAAGGTTGTTCTTTGTAAGAACATATAGTAAAATGTTCCTATAAAGAACATCGAGAGGTGATGAAATGGATGCGTGCTTATTGTTTAATTATGAAAAATGGCAAAACGTAAGTAACACGATTCAGTTTCCCCCATTGGGAACTAAAATCGTCAAAATTTTAAAACTTCCAGAACACCCAGAATGTTTATGCTTACATTTGTACGTCAGTGAAAAGATCTCAGTTTGGCAAGTTGTGCTTGATTTAGAGACAGAAAATATCGTTACAGGCTATGGTTTTGGTTTGACATTTTTAGAGGCAAAAACTGAAGCTTTAGCAGTCTTAGAAAAAAGAATCTCAAAAAGAGTTGTAAACTACTAAATACTTACCATTGTGTGAGTATTTTTTTATTAAATTAAAAAACTATTCAGTTTAGATCAGCAAGTAGATTTGGTTAACATGGTATAATGTTGCTAAGAGGTGATCTAGATGACTAAAATAACGAAGATTACAACGCAAAAGCGAAATAAACATCGCTACAATATTTTTATTGAAAAAAACAGTAAGGAACAATATGCCTTCAGCGTTGAAGAAGAGACGTTAATTAGTGAAGGACTAAAAAAAGGTCTTATTTTAGATCAAATCACAATGGAGTCTTTAACGAGAGCAGATCATCTCAATAAAACATACAATAAAGTGTTGAATTACTTAAGTTATCGGATGCGTTCAACAGAGGAAGTAAGAACATACTTGCTTGAACATGAGCTAGAAGAAGAACAAATTCAGGTACTTATTGATCGCCTCAATCGGCAAAAATTATTAGATGATCAAGCATTTGCAGATGCATTTGTTGCGACCAAAATAAACTCAGGATTCAGAGGCCCAGGACAAATCCGAACGGAACTTTTTCAAAAAGGAATCAAACAGCCACTAATTGAACAAGCTTTAATCCGTTATCCTGAATCTGATCAAGTTGAAAAAATTGAAGCTTGGTTAACTAAACAGTTGAAAAAATCAACGCGCCAATCACATCGACAACAAATGAATAAATTGAAGCAACAGTTGCGTCAAAAAGGGTTTGATCAATCAACAATTGATCACGTTTTCCAACAGATAACCTTTAAAAAGGATGAACAAGAGGAGTGGCAATCACTTGTTTATCAAGGAGAAAAGGCATTACGTAGATACCAAACAAAAGCAGAAGGTTATTTACTACTCCAAAAAATAAAAGCCTCTCTCTATCGAAAGGGCTTTAATCAAGAACTAATTAATCGTTTTATTGAACAGCATGTAGACTCAAATTGATCGAGTTGATTTAAGTAAGTTGTTTGCCTCAAGGTGATTGATTGCTTCAAAAACATGGTCAACTACATGTTGCGCCGCTTGCTTGACATCATGATCCGCACTTGACATCGCATAACTGTGCGGTGTCATTTTCAGCATCTCGATATCATTTTGTGAATCGCCAATGACCGCAATCTCTTCTGGTTTGATCGCAAGTGTCTCAATTAAATGTGTCAGCCCAACTTGTTTGTTTACATCTGCAGGCATTACATCAATGCATTTTGGTGCTGATAAAACACTACTGACCTCACCTTTAAAAAGTTCATTTAATTCAGATTGGATCAGTAATAACTGCTCAATTTCACCAAGGAGTATGAACTTGACGACATTTAGCTGATTTTTTATTTGATCCTGACTTTCGTAGTTCCAAATGACAAATAGTATTGAAAGTGTTGATTTTATCAAACAAATCAGCACTTTTT
>NZ_BAABDL010000079.1:0-9733 GCF_039539605.1 Amphibacillus indicireducens
AAGCGAGATAAAATCCCAAGTAAATATTGTTTACTTGGGACGTGATTTAGTCGCGATAGCGACTTTGTTCTAATTAAGTTCACTTAATAATCGATTGGGAGATTGTATAATCAAGTTAGTCACCTAAAATAAAAGGTCATGTGAATTTCATGTTATATTGAAAGTAAGACCAAACAAATAAAGCACTAGGTGAATTAACCTGTGCTTTATTTGTTTAAATAAAATGTTATGTTGTGTCGCCCTCAATTAACTCTACATCATAGATTGATCGATCAGCGCCCCTCTTACCTTTGTTTTCTATTTGCTTTTGTAACGAATAAACAAGTTGCTTTGCCAACGTTTCAATCGGTTGTTTAATCGTTGTCAATCTGGGTGATTGTAGTGTTTTTGTGAAAGAATTGTAGTCATAACCAACAATCTTCAAATCATCCGGTACATTAATTTTATTTTTTTTGGCATACATACTTAAAGCATAAGCGATAAGGTCGTTACTACAAAAAACACCATCGTAATTAATCAAATTATCACCGAGTTTTTCTTCGACAAAACGATAATTATCTTCAAATGTTAAATTGATATTTGCACCTTCTAATACATCCCACTCGACTTGATGACGAGAACATACTACTTGAAAAGCATCATAACGCCGATTTGATAACATTTCAAAATTAAGAGGGCCGGCTATATGAAGTAATCTTTTGCAACCCTTTTTGATTAAATGTTGCGTGGCTAATTCGCCACCATGATAATTATCACTCGCTACATAAGGAATATCAGTTGAGATAATGCGATCAAAAGAAACAATAGGTATTGTTAATTTTTTGTAGACATCTGTTTCTAAAGTGTGGCTACACATAATCACACCATCAGCACGATGCTCTTTAAGCATTTTCAGGTAGCCAGATTCTTTTTCCTTATCATTTACAGAATTGCAAATAATAATTTTGTAATTTATTAAACTTGCATAATATTCGATCCAATGAACCATTTCACTAAAGAATGGGTGGCGGATTTCAGGAACAATGAGTCCGAAAATATATGATTGATTAGATTGTAATGATCGGGCGATTTGATTTGGTGAATAATTTAATTCCTTAATGGCGTCTTCAACCTTCTTGCGGGTTTGATCACCGATATATCCACGATTATTCATTACTCGTGAAACGGTGGTGACAGAAACACCAGCCTTTTTAGCAACATCTTTAATTCCTACCATGTGTCATTCCTCGTTTACAATTATTGATATTGATTAGTATACCACATGTCAAACGTTACCCTAAATAAAAGTGTTTTATCTTATTTGTTCTGTGTAAAATAACTTCACTTCATCTTAAAGCCCTGTAATCACCCTAAAATTAAAGGTATTCACCGTTTATTAACAAAATAAATATATGAAAACGATTGACACATTTTTGTCGTGGGATATGATGTAGTTGAAAAGGCTAGTCATTAAACCAAAGGAGGGCGTGACCACAGCAATTTTCTTTAAATTTCTTAGATTTATAATGCCGAATTTGATAACGCTTACAAAAATAGGGGGTTAAAAAATGAGAAAATATTTAAAAGAATTTGTTGTATTAATGTTGACAGTTCTAACTTTGGTGGCATGTGGAAACGATAACACATCTAGTAAAGAGGTTGTTGAGCTAACACTTTTTTCAACCATAACTAATGAAGTTGAACAAACTGCTTTAAATGATGTGGTTGCACAGTTTGAAGAGGAAAATTCAGATATAAAAATTGATGTTAACTTACCGACAACAGAATACGAAAGTATGCTACGTGTTAAAATGGCTGCAAATGATATGCCTGATTTGTTCGACACTCATGGATGGGCTGTAAATCGTTATGGTGAATATACAATGGATTTACGCGATATGGATTGGGTGGCGGATTTAGATCCAGCTTTAGAATCTATTTTTACGGATGAAGATGGTAAGGTATATGCTTATCCAATCAATCAAGCGAAGGATGGACTTACTTATAACAAGTCATTACTAGAGGACTTAGGGATTGATGTACCGACTACGTTTGATGAGTTTATAGATGTATTGAAGCAAATTCGTGATACTACTGACGGAGAGGTCACACCTTTATGGTTTGAGGGTTCAGATCGTTATGCTTTAGGGTATTTCTTTGATTTAATGTCGACGCAGTTACTCATTACAGCAGAAGATCATGATTATTCAGCAGAGTTATTAGATGGATCGTTTAATTGGGATAATTACACTTATCTACCAGAGAATTTTTTAATGCTGCATGAAGAAGGTTTACTGAATCCTGATATTTTATCAGCGCAATCTCACGAACGAGCTGAACTCTTTGCACAAAATAAAATTGCCTTTGTTTCTGGTACAATGCCAGCTATCTCCGTTCATGAGTTAAACGAAGATATAGAAGTCGGTGTTATGCCTTTGCCGGCAATCCATGAGAGTGGTCCGATGAGTTGGATTGGTGGTGAACGTCATACGTTTGCTATTTCAAAAGATACTCAATATGTAGATGAAGCAAAACGCTTTATTGACTTTTTGGCACAACCAGAAATTGCGAAGCAACTTGCTGAAGGAATGGACTTACCAGCAGGACTATCGACAGTCACTCCTGATATTTATTTCCAAGAAGATTATGATCGGTTTGCAGATGTAAACGTTGAGCCATATTTTGATCGTGTTTTCTTACCGAGTGGTATGTGGGATGTTTATGGTACAACTGCTCAGGAATTAATCTCTGGTCTACTAGATCCTGAAGGCGTATCAGAAACTATGGAGAAAGAATATACACGCTTGCTTGAAAATGAGTGATTTTAAAAAATACAACGAGTAGGTTTTACCTACTCGTTGTAAGATTTGGAGTGATAAAAGTGGCTGGGAAACTAGATAAACTCAAGAGAAAAACCAATTCAGATAAGTCATCATTATGGTGGATGTATTTACCAGCATTGCTATTAATAAGTTTTTTTATTGTCTATCCTTTTTTAGATGGCATTAGAATTTCATTGACTAACTGGAATGGGTTTTCCCAATCATATAAATTTATTGGACTTGATAACTATAAACGTATGCTTCAAGATCCAAATACTTGGTTGGTATTAAGAAATACGCTTCTTTATGGTGTTGGTAGTACGATTTTTCAAAATGTTATTGGTTTACTTTATGCTTTATTATTAAATCAAAGTATTCGTATGAAGGCTGTAGCTAGAACAATTATTTATTTGCCTGTTATTATTAGTCCATTAATTATGGGATACATTTGGTATTTCTTTTTTGCTTATCAAGGCGGTGCTTTTAACGATGTTCTTGTATGGTTAGGGTTTGAACGAATGAATTTATTAGGTAATCCGGATGCGAATATTTGGATCATTGTGATGGTTAATACTTTCCAATTTGTTGGAGTTGCAATGATTATTTATCTTGCGGGTTTGCAAAGTATCTCGGCTGAATATTACGAAGCAGCTAATATTGATGGTGCATCTCGTTTTCAACAGTTTAAAAATATTACACTCCCACTATTAATGCCGTCAGTTACGATTAATATGGTTATTAATATTATTGGTGGATTGAAATTATTTGATGTAATCATTTCATTAACGAATGGTGGACCTGGTATGGCATCTCAATCAATGTCGACGTATATGTATAATCTATACTTTTCAAGACAAGATGCTGGATATGCAGCGACGCAGGGAGTTTTAATGATGTTAGTCATTTTAATTATCAGTTTTAGTGCCCTAGTATATTTCCGGAGCAAGGAGGTTGAAGCATGATGAAGAAATCAACAAAAATATGGTTAACGATTTTAGCGAGTGTTATCAGCATAGTCCATTTTATCCCTTTCTATGTTTTGCTTACAACCGCTAGTAAGGAGAGAGGAGACTTTAGTTCTAAGTGGTTTTTCCCCGATCAAATTAATTGGTCAAATTTCTCTGAGGCTTGGGAAAAAGCAAATTTAGGTTCAGCACTATTTAATACGACAACAATTACATTTTTCTCGGCGATAGTGTTAATTTTTATTGGTTCATTAGCGGCATATCCGTTAGCGCGTCGTCAGACTAAATTGAATAAGATGGTCTACTTTTTCTTTATTTCAATTATGATCATTCCACCACTTGCTGCTTTAGTGCCGTTATATCAATTAGTAGTAGACATTGGAATGATGAATACAAGAACAATTGCTGTTTTAAATAATGTTGCATCATATTTACCATTAACTATTTTTCTATATGCCGGATTTATTCGTTCGACAGTACCTAAAGAATTGGAAGAGGCGGCAAGGATTGACGGAGCAGGTACAATGAATATTTTCTTTAGAGTTATTTTTCCGCTCTTAAAACCAATTACCGCAACGATTTTAATAATATCCTGTGTATATATTTGGAATGATTTTCAATTTGCAATCTTCTTCTTGCAAGATAAATCTGTTCAGACAATGACGGTAGCGTTATCAAGCTTCTTTGGAGAAAATACAAATAATTTGCAGTTAGTTGGGGCTGCAGCGCTAATTGCTATGGCGCCAATGGTTACACTGTTTTTGATTCTACAGAAATCATTTATTAAAGGTTTAGCGGCGGGAGCTGTTAAGGGTTAATTTACTCTAATTTTATTTTTAATGGTATATAGAGTTGATATAGGAGGAAATGATATGGCGATCTATTTTGATCATGAAACGAAAATGTTCCATTTACAATCAAAATCATCAAGTTATATATTTCAAATTGTTAATGGTGGCTATTTAGCGCATTTATACTGGGGGAAGCGGGTTCGTTCAACTTCGATGCCACGTTCATTAAGATATATTGATCGTGGATTTAGTGGGAATCCTAATAAAGAAGATCGAACGTTCTCATTAGACACATTACCACAGGAGTATCCTGCATATGGTAATACTGACTTTCGTACTCCGGCAGTTCAGATTGAAACAGAAGATGGCGGTCGAATTACTGATTTGCGTTATTTAGATCACGAAATTAAAAAAGGTAAGGAAAAGCTTCAAGGCCTTCCTGCAACGTATATTGAGGATGAATCTGAAGCGGATACGCTTTATCTCTATTTACGTGATGAGGTGACAAATTTGCATGTCACGCTTACCTATACCGTATTTAATAATGTAAATGCAATGACACGTTCTGTTCACTTTGAAAATAAAGGTACACAAAAGTTGAGGTTATCTAAAGTAGCATCCATGAGTATGGATTTTAGGGATACTGATTTTGAAATGATTAACTTACCTGGAGCTCACGTACGTGAACGTGATATTGAACGTTTACCTTTACGACGTGGTATGCAAAGTGTAGAAAGCCGTCGTGGTTCAAGCAGTCACCACCAAAATCCGTTTATCGCATTGGTGAGAAAAGAAACAACTGAACGAAATGGGGAAGTTTACGGATTCAGTTTTGTGTATAGTGGTAACTTTAAAGCTGAGGTTGAGGTAGATCAGACGAGTCAATCACGTGTTGTTATGGGCATTAATGATTTTGATTTTGAATGGTTGTTACAAAATGACGAGGTATTTCAAACACCAGAAGTTGTGATGGTTTATACAGATAAAGGTTTAGGTGATATGTCAAAAACTTATCATCAATTGTATGGTCGGCGATTAGTTCGTGGTATTCATCGTGATAAAGTTAGACCGATCTTAATTAATAATTGGGAAGCAACTTACTTCGATTTTAATGAAGAGAAAATCTTAGAAATTGCTACTAAGGCAAATGAAGCTGGAATAGAATTATTTGTTCTTGATGATGGTTGGTTTGGAAAGCGAGATGATGATTTTACTTCATTAGGGGATTGGGTGGTTGATGAAGCTAAATTACCAAATGGCTTGAAGCATCTCGCAGAAAAAATTAATGACTTAGGAATGCAATTTGGTCTTTGGTTTGAACCAGAAATGGTCTCCCCTGAAAGTGAATTATATAAAGAGCATCCTGATTGGTGTTTGCATGTTCCTAATCGAAGACGATCTGAAAGTCGTAATCAGTTAGTACTTGATTTCTCTCGTCCAGATGTTTGTGATGAAATTATTGAACGTATCTCTAAAATTTTAAAATCTGCTCCAATCAGTTATGTAAAATGGGACATGAATAGAAACATGACGGAAATTGGATCGAGTTACTGGGGAGAGGATCAACAAAAAGAAGTAGCTCATCGTTATATGCTAGGGCTATATTATGTGATGGAGACGATTACGACAAGTTTTCCTGAGATTCTTTTTGAAAGTTGCTCGGGTGGCGGGGGACGTTTTGATCCCGGTATGCTTCATTATATGCCACAAACATGGACAAGTGATAACACCGATGCAGTCTCACGTTTACGCATTCAATATGGAACGAGTCTTGTTTATCCAACCAGTTCAATCGGATCTCACGTGTCAGAGGTGCCGAATCATCAAGTTGGTCGGATAACGCCTCTTCAAACAAGAGGGCACGTAGCAATGGATGGTAATTTAGGTTATGAACTTGATGTGACAAAATTGTCTGATCAAGAGATTAAAGGGATTAAAGAGCAAGTTGATTTATATAAGTCAATTCGCGAAACTGTTCAATACGGAGATTATTATCGATTGTTAAGTCCGTTTGAAGAGGGGTGCTATGGATCTATTCATGTAAATCAAGCAAAATCTCAAGCAGTTTTTATTTATGTTCATGTTCTTGCCGAAGCAAACGGACCGTTTCACGCGGTAAAGTTAGCTGGACTAGATGAAAATAAAGATTATCAGATTGTCGAAACAGGTGAAGTCTTTAGTGGAGACAGTCTAATGAACATAGGTTTAAACGTTCCATATGCCGATCATGATTTTAAAAGTACAATGTATCGTTTGATAGAGGTTAAATAAGGAGGGTGATCATATAATGCAACTGGATCAGCCTTTTCAACTTAAGGATGCACCAATTGATGTGCTGTCTATTGGGGAACTTCTTATTGATATGATATCAGACAGTTATCTAAATTTAATTGATAATAATAAGTTCCGAGCGTATTTTGGTGGTTCTCCTGCAAATATATGTATGAATGTTAATCGGTTAGGTGCAAAATCTAAACTAGTGTCTGCTGTTGGTGATGATGTTTTGGGTGATTTTTTAATAGAACACTTAAACAAACAATCAGTTAATACTGAGTTAATTCAACGCAGCTCACAATCTACAAGTATGGTTGTTTTAAATAAAAGTAAAGAAACTCCTATTCCGATTTTTTATCGCGGCAGTGATTATCAAATTAAATTAACAGATCAATTAAGTAAATCGATTAAGCAAACTAAAATAATCCATTTTTCTTCTTGGCCATTATCAAAATATGAATCTAGGAAAGTTGTCTATGAGATAATTAAATTAGCAAAACAAGAAAATGTACTAATTGGTTTTGACCCGAATTACCATTCCGAGCTTTGGGATAATCCCGTTGAAGGTATTGAAATAATGAAAGAAATGATAGGGAAGGCTGATATTGTAAAGCCTTCGGAAGATGATGCTGAGCGTCTATTCGGTCCTGATACAGCAGAGAACCAAATTGATAAATTTCACCAACTGGGGTGTCCGACTGTTCTAATGACTCTCGGGAAAGATGGTGCGATTGTCTCGCTTGATCGAAAAAAAACGTATTATAAAACAATGGCAAAGCAAATAATTGATACGACTGGTGCTGGGGATGCTTTTTGGTCTGGATTTTATACAGGTATTACGCTTGGGGAGACAGTAGAGAAAGCTTTAACAATTGGTTTTTTAGCAAGTGCATATAAACTACAATTTACTGGTGCAGTTGTAGAATTACCACATTATCGGGACTTGCTAGTATCAGAAATAAATGTGTGACAAGGAGTAGATTTAATGTTGAAGAATGAAGTACAACTCATTACTTATCCTGATTCAATGGGTGGTGACTTGAAACAACTAGATTATTTACTAAACAAATATTTCAAGGATATATTTACTGGTGGTGTTCACATTCTCCCACCGTATCCATCATCTGGAGACAGAGGGTTTGCTCCATTAAATTATTTAGAAATAGAACCTTCTTTTGGTGACTGGGAAGATATTAAGAGTATAGGAACAGATCGAGCAGTTTTGCTGGATTTAATGGTGAATCATATTTCTCAACAGTCACCGTATTTTCAGGATTTTATTAAGCGAGGTCGTCAATCAGAATATGCGGATTATTTTTTAACCTTAGATAAAATTTGGCCTGATGGTGAACCTAGAAAAGAAGACATTGACAAAATGTTTTTGCGAAGAGAAGTGCCCTATTCAACATTTACTATAGAATCAACAGGCGAGACGGAACGTGTATGGACAACGTTTGGCAAAACGAATCCGTCAGAGCAAATTGATTTAGATATTCACTCAGAGAAAGTGAAGGCTTTATTTACGGAGTTTTTCGAGAATTTTAAGAAGAATAATGTGAGTATTGTTCGCTTAGATGCGATCGGTTATGTCATTAAGAAATTAGGAACGAGTTGTTTCTTTGTTGAACCTGATATCTATAAGTTTTTAGATTGGATTAAGGAGTTAGCAGACTCGCTTGATATTGTTTTATTACCTGAAGTTCATGCCCACCATACGATCCAATCTAAATTAAGTGAACACGGATTCTGGATTTATGATTTTATTTTACCATATCGAATACTAGAAGCGATGATTAATAAAAAATCAACCGCATTAATTGATTACTTGAAAGAACGTCCAGCAAACCAATTTACCATGTTGGATTGTCATGATGGTATTCCTGTTAAGCCAGATTTGGACGGACTTATTGATACAAAAGAAGCTCAGAATCTTGTTGATGAAACTGTTCGCCGAGGATCAAATCTAAGCTTGATTATGTCTGATGAACATAAAGATGAAGATGGGTTTGATGTTCACCAAATTCGTTGTACCTACTATTCAGTGTTGAATGAAGAGGATGATCTTTATATCGCTTCACGTGCGCTTCAATTCTTCGTACCAGGGATTCCACAAGTTTATTATGTAGGCTTGCTCGCAGGTACTAATAATGCAGAGAAGATCAAAGAAACAGGAGATGGGCGTGAGATTAATCGTGAAAATTTCTCAATTGAACAAGTCGAAGAATCTCTGAATAAAAACGTTGTAAAAAGACTCCTCAAACTGATTCGTTTTAGAAATGAGTATCCGGCTTTCGATGGAACATTCACTATTCTTGAAAGCGATCAAGAGTCAATTAATTTAAGGTGGGAAAATAATCAATCGATCTGCACCCTGTTTGTCAGTCTGAAATCGGGTAAGGCAAAAATTGACTACATTAACAGTAAAAATGAGCAGGTTGAATATATATTATAAGCTCTTTATTTATTTAACATTACATTTTTTAAAAAAGAGTGACTGTCATTTTAGGTAAATAATCAATTGAAAAATCAACCATCTTATAAACCGAGGTGGTTGATTTTTGTTGCCTTATTCTATGTCTGTCCATTTTTCAATCATTATTTCTTCCGTATGTTGCTTTTAGTCAAACGTAAAAATAACGAAGTTGAAGTTTGATTCAAGCGGATTGTAGTAAAAGCTAAGATCCTCCTAGCTGTGGTGTCGTATTTTACCAACAATAAATGCTTCAGGGTTTTCATCTAAGCATAAAAACAATTTACTCCGACAATCTGATGCGCAAAATCACTGTAAAAAATCAAGCTATGAATAATTTAGGATATATAACTATTTAGAACCTGCATTATTCATAACTTGATTTTTTATAGGTGATTTGCCCATTAAATTGCCAAAAGTGAATGCCAGTTA
>NZ_BAABDL010000080.1:0-3674 GCF_039539605.1 Amphibacillus indicireducens
TATCACCCCTGACAGCGATAGTTGCACTTGGATTTATTTTTTTATATTCCTTGATCACAGGACCAACAAAGCTGACGACATTACGAGACGTATAGACATTGCCTGCACGAAGAACAGCTTTGATACAATCGCCCGTTAAGCCATCAAATAATACGAGTGGATGGTAACCGTTTGTTTGATAATGGGCATTGTAGTCTGTGCCATATTGATGACCACAGGTCGTGAAATTTGCCGAATCCAAATCAAAAACAAAATGCTCACTCGGCTGAATCGTTTGAATTCGTCGATTTAATTGTTGATTAACCTGTTGGAGTTGCTTCATCGTTTCTTGATCAAATTTTTGATTTAGGCGTGACAGCGTCGGTTGTGAAGCTAATCGTCTCTTATCCAGAATCGTGGTAAACATCGGTTCATATTTTAATTCATCCGCATGGTCATCTGTGTGATAACCGGAAATATGTTGATAAATTTTTTGAATGACGACATCAGGATTGGTATGTTCTCGGTGGTCTACAGGGTCTTTGACTTGAAGCATCTCTCGAATGGACTGGCCGAGTCCAATCTTTTCATCGAACTCTTTGTACAATAATAGCCCTGAGTCTGAGGTTAAATTCCCGCCGTCAAAATTAACTTTGATCATTTTGTTGAAATGAAGTGACTTTTCGATTACACTTTTCATTATGGAGCCCTCCTTGAATTGTGTTTGTTTAGACACTTATACAATATCAAAGATCGGGCTCCTTTTCACTTAATTAGTGAAAGATCGATTGTGTATTTTTAATTGATTTAACGCAGTTTCTTAGCGGCTTATGGTCGGGCTGTGAATAATCTAGGTTGAAGGCTCTCGTCAATTAGTTAAGGATCTAGAACATTTATCTGTCCCTGTCGTCTATCATGAGAAAAAAGGTGGACATGATTTTGGATTTTGGAATCAAATGCTTGAACCAGCAATTAAATGGGCATTGGAAGATGAAAAATAACAAACATAAAAATAGTTGTTTAGACCTATAAATCTAAATATTGTAGGGTGAAAGCTGGGAACTTATCGGGTTGTTGAATGTTAGCAATCCACTTACAATGTAGTCATAATAAGGATTTTTATCAAAAATTTTAAGGGGAGTGTCAATTATAGTGAATCAAAAAAATAATGAGCAACTAACTGAACCGATCGCAAAAAAGCCGCCTTACGGTAATCCACTTGTATCACATAAGTTTGGTGCTGATCCGTATGCGCTAGTGTATAACGATCGCGTATATTTATATGCGACAAATGATGAATTTGAATACGATGAAGAAGGTAACATTACGGAAAACAAGTACGGTAATATTAATACCTTGACGGTTATCTCTTCAGCGGACTTAGTAAACTGGACTGATCATGGAGTGATCAAAGTAGCGGGTCCAAATGGAGCAGCTAAATGGGCAGTAAACTCATGGGCACCCGCTATTGCTCACAAAGTGATAGACGGAAAAGATAAATTCTTTATTTATTTTGCCAATAACGGAAGTAATATTGGTGTTGTTACGAGTGATTCACCACTGGGACCATGGGTTGATCCAATCAACAAACCGATTATTTCTAGAGATTTACCAGGCGTCCAAGGTGTACCTTGGTTATTTGATCCAGCCGTATTAGTCGATGATGATGGAACGGGTTACTTATACTTTGGTGGAGGTGTTCCTGAAGGTGAGTTTGAGATGCCAAACACGGCACGTTCGATGCAACTTGGCGATGATATGATCAGTGTTGTCGGGGAAGCAAAGCCGATTCCAGCACCATTCATGTTTGAAAGTGGTGGAATCAATAAGCGAGACGGCCTATATTATTACTCATATTGTTCAAACTTTTTCACAGGTGAACGACCAGAAGGAGCACCAGCAGCAGGTGAAATCGCATATTTAATAAGTGAGAACCCAATGGGTCCATGGACATATCAAAAGTCATTTTTAAAGAATCCTGGTCATTTCTTCGATGTTTCAGGAAATAACCACCATGCCATGTTTAAGTTCAAAGATACATGGTACATTGCTTATCATGCACAAACGGTGTCGGCTGCAATGGGTGTATCAAACGGTTATCGCTCAACGCATTTAAATGAAGTTATATTCGGTGAAAATGGTGTAATTGAAGATATTAAAGCAGATATGCAAGGGGTTAAGAAGGTTAAGGACTTTAACCCATACGAAACGGTGTCAGCTGTAACAATGGCATGGCAGGCAGGCATAAATGTTAAAGAACTTGAAAATACCGATGCAAGTCAACCAAATCTAGTTTTAACAGACATTGAAAATGGAGATTGGATAGGCATTGCCTCAGCAGATTTTAGCGATGGTGCTTCAGAAGTCATTGTTAAAGTAGCGAGTGACGCGAATGATGGATCGATTGAAGTGCGTATAGACAGTCTAGACGGCGATATAATTAGCACCATTGATGTACCAAACACTGGTGGTTTAGATAATTGGGATCATGTATCAGCTTCTGTATCAGAAATAGAAGGTGTTCATGATATTTACTTTGTATTCAGAGGAGTCAATGATCAAACGCTATTTCAATTAGCCAGTTGGTCATTTAAGAAATAACAAGTTAAATTAAAAAAGAACTGTCATGAAGAAATAAAGGGTTCCACCTAGTCAACTTGACTATGGGTGGGGCCCTTTTTAGGTTTTAAAATCAAAAGGAATCTAAAAAAAGAACCTTAACATGATTACCATGCTAAGGTCAGATAAATGGGGTATTAAAGATTTGAAAAAATATATATAAATCAAAAATATGATTTCATTAGATTGAATGTTGTTGATTGACTACTTCTTCACTTGAAGTTTCTCTGTAAACAGAGGCACTCACACCAGTATGTGATTTAAATTTTTTGTAAAACCAATCCAAATCCGTATAGCCAACTTGATAAGCGATTTGGTAGATCTTCATATCTGTAAAACGAAGAAGGTATTTTGCTTTCTCCATACGTTGTTCAAGGAGGTATTGAATAAATGTCATCTTTTCTTGGCATTTAAACTTTTGGCCTAAATAAGAAGCATTATAATGCAATGTATCGGAAATTTCTTTCAGCGTAATATTCTCATGAATCGATTGCTCAACGTAATCTTTTACAATATCAATAATATTTGAAGCAGTCTTCGGTTGAGATTGATTTGTATTGTAGGTTAGAACCTTCGCTTTCTTTTCCTCGATAGATTCTTTTATCTTCATTATACTATCAACTAATTCTTCATTTGCTACTGGATTAGGTAGATAATCATTAACGCGCAAATTCATCGCTTGACGAACCAAGTTAAAATCTTTTTCTCCACCGATTAGAAGAATAGGATTTGCCGTTTGCTTTCTAATTTGCTCGCAAAATTTAAAACCGAATATGTCAAGGTGTGTAAGATTTAATAAATAGAGATCGTAAGATTTATCATTAATTAAGGAAAGACCATCAGCAATCGTCATCACAGCATCCTGAATAATAAAACCATAATATGCCCAATCAATTTTTCCTTTAATCTTATCTATTGATTGCTCATTAGAATCGATTAATAATATGTTATGCATAAAAATATGCCTCCTCATTTAGATATTACTTAAATTAATTAACTAGCTATCCTGCATTATTCATAACTTGATTTTTTATAGGTGATTTGCCCATTAAATTGCCAAAAGTGAATGCCAGTTA
>NZ_BAABDL010000081.1:0-1346 GCF_039539605.1 Amphibacillus indicireducens
GACCTGACAATATAACTTTGTGAATTCATAATATTTATTTTTCAAAGTGACTAACTTAAACTTGAAATTCAAGAACAAGTTTTTTTATTTTAATTTTAATTTTTTAATAATTTATGGATTACAATATTGACAGTTTCCTGGTTCTGCTTGTTTTGCTCCATTTGGATATAATTTTTCTTCAGTATATCCACATTTTTTGCAATTGTAGTGATATGACAGTGCTAATTTAGTAGGGAGGCCACACCAGCTACAAGGTAACCCTTCCTTTTTATTTATCAACTTAAAACCTGGCCATTCACATTTCGGGCAGAGATTGAATATATTCTTAATAAGATTATTAGTAGCAGCCTCAATACTTCTCATTCTAGTTGGATTATATAATGCTCTCATATCAGTTTCTATATATATTTCTCCATCATAAGAATTCTTTAGAGCAAATTCAACCGCATATTCAAGATCCGCTTTATTTGTTATACCTTTAATCATATGATTTTTATCACTTGTAAACTGATTCACTTTTATAACAACTCCATGCTCTGGAAATCCTTTTTCTATGGAAAATTCATAGGCCTCTTGAAAGTTTCTTACTACCTTATGACCATAATTAGTTTCTGTTGTGGTTGCAATGCCACTAATTTCTATATCATTCTCCTTATCAATTAATACTACTATTTCTCGGTTAAATGGTACAAATGGAATGACTGGGTGGGGGCCAAAGGAACCTTCACTGGCAAAAGCTAAGGTTTTATCATATAAGCACATAGCTCCCATTGCCTTATGTCTAGCAGCATCATATTGATCACCCATACGCTCTATATCTCCAGTAAATGTCCCAAACTGATCCGTATTAAATCCTTCAGGAACAACAATTTCAATTCCTAATTCATTTTCTAGTATCGGTGATATTACTTCTTCTTTTTTATGCATCGTTGCTAATATCGCTACACGATTTTTGAAAAGAGAGTGAATAATTTTCCTTTTATCCATTAGCTAAACTCCTTCTATATAGATATACTGGGTGTTTTTGTATAATTACTTAACTACTCGAATTTTTTCTAAATATACTATTCCGGCATACCTTGAAGACAAATATTTATTGTATATCTTTTCAGCCACTTCCACAGCTTGTTCTTCATCCTCAATTATTATTTCTATTCTTATATTTTCACCAAACCTGCTAAGCCCTCCAGATATTGACCTCATACCTCTTTGACCTTGTCCTGAGACATCGTGATAAATAGTGTAAGCTTTAATTTCTAAAGACTCTATATATTTCCTGCATTATTCATAACTTGATTTTTTATAGGTGATTTGCCCATTAAATTGCCAAAAGTGAATGCCAGTTA
>NZ_BAABDL010000082.1:0-5209 GCF_039539605.1 Amphibacillus indicireducens
AAAACGCCTCATCAAGTATTTGCCTTAGAGCTACAAAAACTAAAGTTAGATCTTGTCGCTTAGAATTTTAGGGTCCCGGATTTTCCGCGCAAGTGTGTTTGTATTTATTTGGGCTTAAGCCCAAATAAATACAAACACACTAATAAAACAAGTTCAAAAACAGACCTGACAATATAACTTTGTGAATTCATAATATTTATTTTTCAAAGTGACTAACTTAAACTTGAAATTCAAGTTATTATAACCGATGTTTATTTTGATTAAAATTAAAAAAATCTAATTTAACCATTGAATTAATATACTGATTAGTGCATAATAATACAATGAAATAAATTGTGCTAGCCATGATCAGGAGAGTGGAATGAATCAGATGATCTGATCGGCTTGTTACTTAAAAAACTCTAAAAGAAAAGCAGGTGGACAGCGATGCATAAAAATAATTTTAAAGGCAAAGATTTTTTGACATTACTCGATTATTCAACAGAAGAAATAACCTATCTATTAGACTTAGCAAAAGAACTTAAAGCAAAACAAAAGGCAGGAAAAATATATCGCCCCTTAGAAGGGAAAGTTTTGGGGATGATTTTTGAAAAATCATCGACACGTACACGGGTTTCATTTGAAACAGGGATTTATCAGTTAGGTGGCACAGGATTGTTCTTAAGTACAAATGATATCCAACTTGGTCGTGGCGAAACAATAGCAGACACAGCCAAGGTTTTATCAAGCTATCTTGATGGAATTATGATTCGTACCTATCGCCAATCTGATGTTGAAGAATTAGCCGAACATTCAACAATACCGATTATTAATGGGTTAACTGATGATTTTCACCCGTGCCAAGTGCTCGCTGATTTACAAACGATTGAAGAAGTTAAAGGCAAATTAGCTGGTTTAAAATTAGCTTTTATTGGTGACGGGAATAATATGGCTAACTCGCTGATGATTGGAGCAGCTAAAATGGGGATTGACTTCAGCATTGCTTCACCTAATGCCTATTTACCACAGGAAAATATTGTGGAAAAAGCAAAAGCGATCGCTAAGGAAACGGGAGCAAAAATTGAATTAACGACAGATCCACTTGTAGCTGTGAAAGATGCAGACGTAATTTACACTGATGTCTGGGCAAGTATGGGTCAAGAAGAAGAACAAGAAAAACGACTGCAAGAATTTGCGGACTACCAAATTAATCAACAACTTCTCAAGCATGCCAAGTCAGATTATACATTTATGCACTGCTTACCTGCCCATCGTGGAGAAGAAGTAACGGCGGAAATTATTGATGGCAATCATTCAGTTGTCTTTCAAGAAGCGGAAAACCGTCTTCATGCCCAAAAAGCGTTAATGGTTGCTTTGATGGCGGATTAATTTTTTAAAAAAGTATGGTGAACTGACCATACTTTTTTTATGTGAAAAAATCTTTTTTTTTGTGACTATAGGGAAAATAAATCTGTATTTAATACTATTAATGTTGTTTTATTTTTGTTTTGAATGTATAATAAAGCTTGAAAAATAGATTATGAAAGCAGGTAGCTAAATGTCAAAAGCGATCGAGATTAAACAAGTGCCATTCATCAAAGAGATGATGGATATAACGAATATTATGTGGAGAAATGGTTGGGACGAAAGAAATGGTGGTAATGTAAGCTATTTACTTGATAAAGCTGAGGTTGCCAAATATTTTGATCTGAATGATGTGAAAAGAGTATTACCATTAAGTTTTCCTGTTAAAGAGCTTGCAGGTCGCTATTTTATTGTGACTGGATCTGGAAAGTATTTTAAAAATATGATTGATAATCCTGAAGATACGTTAGCGTTATTACGTGTATCAGAGAGTGGTGAATCAATTGAATTATTATGGGGATTAGTCAATGGTGATCAACCGACAAGTGAACTGCCTTCTCATTTTATGAGCCATATTGCGCGTCTTAAAGTAGATGATTCACATCGTGTCATCATGCATACACATACGACAAATGTGATTGCGATGACTTTTGTCCATGATCTATCACCGAAAGTATTTACGAAAACGTTATGGCAAATGTGTACAGAATGTATTGTTGTTTTTCCAGAAGGTGTTGCCTTATTACCATGGATGGTACCGGGTACGTCTGCAATCGGAGTGGAGACTGCAAAACAAATGGAGGAGCATCGTTTAGTTGTTTGGCCACACCACGGCATTTTTGGTGCTGGGAGCTCAATTGATGATGCGTTTGGTTTAATTGAAACGGCTGAAAAAGCAGCTGAAGTTTATATGCTTGTTGCAAGCCACCAAGGTGGAATTAAACAAACAATTACGGATCAAGAATTAGTTGACTTGGCAAACGCATTTAATGTCACTCCGAATCCAAATTATATTTAAAATTGATTTTAACAAAAGGAGGTATATTTCATGCAATCGTGTCACTTAGCTGTTGATATCGGTGCTTCCAGTGGAAGAGTGATGGCAGGTTTTATCCGAGCAGATAAATTAAATCTAGTTGAAATCTATCGCTTTAACAATCAGATGATGAACAAAGCTGACTATTTATGTTGGGATATCGACCACCTCTATCAATCAATTAAAATTGGGGTTAAACGTGCGATAGAAGAGCAGTTTCAACCTATAAGTCTAGCCATTGATACGTGGGCAGTTGATTTTGTTTTATTAGATGACAACGATCAATTGTTAACAGATGCAGTTGCTTATCGAGATGATCGAACGGATGGAATGATGGAAGAAGTCTTTCGAATCATTGGTAGAGAAGAAATCTATCAACGAACGGGCATTCAGTTTCAACCATTTAATACCATCTATCAATTAAAAGCATTACAAAATCAAGAACCGGAAATTTTAGCAAAAGCAAAAACATTTTTAATGATTCCAGATTATTTAAATTATCTATTAACAGGTAAGAAGGCCAATGAGTATACCAATGCGACATCAACGCAGCTGATTCATTTAGCAACAAATGATTGGGACGATGTTTTGATTGAAAAGTTAGGTTTTCCAAGAGAAATCTTTCAATCAATTGAATTGCCAAAAACATCATTAGGTATGATTAAGGCTGATTTAGTAGAAGAGTTTGGTGTTGAGTTTGAGGTGATCTTACCTGCGACACATGATACAGGGTCAGCTGTTGTTGCTGTACCAGAGCAATCAGAAACGATTTACTTAAGCTCAGGGACATGGTCATTAATGGGCGTGGAAACAGAGAAAGCAATCGCAACACCAGAAGCACATAGTTATAATTTTACCAATGAAGGTGGCCTTGACTATCGCTACCGATTCTTGAAAAATATTATGGGACTTTGGATGATTCAAGAGGTGAAACGACTTTTTCAAGATCAGTATAGCTTTGCTGATTTTGTTGATTTAGCCAAAGAGGCGGATCACTTTAATAGTCTTGTTGATGTCAATGATCAACGTTTTCTGAACCCGGATCATATGATTGAAACGATCAGAACGGTTTGTCGGGAAAATAATCAAGCGGTTCCAGAAACTCCAGGGGAAATTGCAAGAACAATTTACTTGAGTTTAGCGAGAAGTTATCAAAAAACGATTGAGGAAATTGAATACTTGACAGATCAAACCTACAAACATGTCAATATTATCGGTGGTGGCTGTCAAAATGAATTTTTAAACCAATTGCTTGCTGATTTTAGTGATAAAACAGTCTTAGCTGGTCCGGTTGAAGCAACAGCTATTGGAAATGTGATTGTTCAGCTTCTTGCAACAGGTCAGCTTACAAGCTTAGCAGAAGCACGTCAACTAATTAAAGACTCATTTTTAATAAAAACATTTAGGCCGAGGAGGAATGAATAAATGTCGATTGAAGCGAACTATCAAGTTGCAAAAAAACAATATGAACAGTGGGGCATTGATGTAGATGCAGCTTTAGAGAAGCTGAAGCAAGTACCTATTTCAATTCATTGCTGGCAAGGTGATGATATTACTGGTTTTGAAGTTGAAGAGCGTGAATTATCTGGTGGAATTGATGTGACTGGTAATTATCCTGGTAAAGCAACAACGCCTGAACAACTACGAAATGACATAGAAAAAGCGCTCTCACTTATTCCTGGAAAACATCGGATTAATCTCCACGCGATTTATGCCGAAACAAATGGTGGAAAGGTTGATCGCGATCAGCTTGAACCAAAACATTTTCAAAATTGGATCGATTGGGCGAAGGAACACGATTTGGGTCTTGATTTTAACCCGACACTTTTTTCACATCCTAAAGCTGAAGATGGGCTAACATTGTCTCACCCAGATAAAGAAATTCGTGATTTTTGGATTAGGCATTGTAAGGCAAGTCGCCGAATTGCTGAGCATATGGGGAAAGAATTAGGCACACCAGCATTAACGAATATTTGGATTCCAGATGGCTATAAAGATATTCCATCTGATCGATTAACACCAAGAAAACGTTTGAAGGAATCATTAGACGAAATTTATGCCGATCAAATTGATGAACGCTACAATTTAGATGCCGTGGAGAGTAAGTTATTTGGGATTGGTTCAGAAGCTTATGTTGTCGGTTCACATGAATTTTACATGGGTTACGCACTGAAAAATAATAAGTTATGTTTACTGGATTCGGGACACTACCATCCAACAGAAATGGTTTCAAATAAAATTTCGTCACTACTACTATTTAGTGATAAAGTTGCTCTACACGTATCAAGACCTGTCCGTTGGGATAGTGATCACGTCATTACTTTAGACGATGAACTGAAAGAAATTGGGCTTGAAATTGTTCGTAATGATGCATTGGATAAAGTGATGATCGGACTAGACTTCTTTGATGCAAGTATTAATCGGGTCGCTGCTTGGACGATCGGGACACGCAATATGGTTAAAGCACTTCTTTATGCCTTATTAATGCCGAATGATCAGTTGAGAACCTATCAAGATGAAGGTAACTTTACTGATCGCTTAGCCGTTTTAGAAGAATTTAAAACGTATCCATTTGGTTACATTTGGGACTACTATTGCCAAGAGATGAATGTCCCATCTGGAATGGACTGGCTTAAAGACGTTCGTGAATATGAAGAAACTGAGTTGTCAAAACGATAATTTTAAAAAACAAATCTGTAACCTGCATTATTCATAACTTGATTTTTTATAGGTGATTTGCCCATTAAATTGCCAAAAGTGAATGCCAGTTAGGGAAATTTAGTTTTTATAACTAAATAAGTATGGTTGCTCGTTAAATTTTCACTTTTC
>NZ_BAABDL010000082.1:5233-5688 GCF_039539605.1 Amphibacillus indicireducens
CGTATAACGGGCTGTATTGATTACTTTACCTGCTATTTTAATCAGCTTAATTCTAACAGTTGCTATGGTGCTTTTATTCATGCTTTTAGGTAAGCAAAGTCGGCGAAACCAATTCGCAAAATTGTAGGCGAGCAAGGCAATTTGTAGCTTTGTCGCATTTGTGTAAAAGTCAGGACTGCTTAACTGGTCGAGCGCAAAGCCGTTTTTCCCTTCTTTAATGAAATTTTCCATCGTCCCACGGTTTTGATAAAATTTGACGATGTTTTTAGGGCGATAGCTTAAGTTCGTGACGATGAAGGAATAACGAAATAAAAGTTCACCTTCTGGTCTTTCTAATTTGACAATCACGCGTCTTGACTTGTTCCAGCTTGCTGCTTTGTAACTGATTTCTTTGTAAAATACATAAGGCGCACCATTATTGAGATTGAGTCGCTCGCTGATTTGATTTTCAATCG
>NZ_BAABDL010000083.1:0-2871 GCF_039539605.1 Amphibacillus indicireducens
ACAGCTACTACTGCCTTCACTGTTCGGGACTTTCACCCTAGAGTCTGCACCCATGCTGGGCACACAACAAAAAAAGAGCCATCAATATAATGATAGCTCTTTCTCTGTTATTTGGAGTTATTGCTTATTTTGTTGCGATTTTTGATTTTGTTGTTTGACAAGCTGTGTATCTGTTTCAGAAGCAAACTCAGTACCGTATTGTCCTTGGCCTTGTTTAGCTTGTTGATTTTGACGTTTTACTTCCTCAGCATTTGTTTTGCTTCGGTTTTGGTTTTTATTTTGGTTTTTAGCCATTTGAATATCACCTCCACAACCGTTAATGTAACCAGTTTTTCAGTGACTATTCAAAAATAAAGCAGAAACTTTTAAAGCTGATCAATCACCTTCTGATGGGGTACCGGGAATGGATAATCCTCAACCTGATCTAACGAAATAAATCGCTGATTCGAATCATCAAGAACAAAATCCTTTACCTTAAAATGAAAGACATCAATCGACCAAATAATATGTGAAAAAATATGCTTAATCGATTCTAGCTGATTAACTTCAATCACAGTTGTTTTGAACAGTTGCTCAACAAAAGGTGTTAATAACTTTCGATCAACCTCTTTTTTCTCGACCATCAAAAATTGCCACAAGCCAGCTAGTAACCCTTCTGCTGGTCTTTTTTCAATTAAAAACTCTCCCGACTGATTTTCAAGGACAAGGGTATAATAATTTAGCTTCGTTTGTTTTTTCTTTTTTGATTTAACTGGATAGTCTGTCTGCGTATTTGACCGATAGGCTTGACAGTGTGCTTTGATTGGACAAAGATCACATTTAGGATTTCTCGGGCGACAAATTAATGCACCCAACTCCATAATTCCTTGATTAAAACTTGAAGGGTCTTCAGTTGAAATCACATCACGCACAACTGCATCAAAGACTTTTCTTGTTTTTGCTTTGGCGATGTCTTGATCAATTCTAAATACACGTGACATCACGCGCATCACATTACCATCGACAGCTGGTTCAGGTTGATCATAAGCAATACTCATAATCGCCCCCAATGTATAGGGTCCAATTCCTTTCAGATCACCTAATTGCTTAGGATCTTTCGGGACTTTTCCTTGATACTTTTCTTTTACTTCTCGAACTGCAAATTGGAGATTTCGGGCTCTAGAATAATACCCTAGTCCCTCCCACGCTTTAAGAACATCTTGTTCATCCGCATCAGCGAGCGCAACTGGATTGGGGAATTTTTCAATAAAATTCTCGAAGTACGGGATGACTGTATCAACTTGTGTTTGCTGGAGCATAATCTCAGAAACCCACACTTTATAAGGATCTTTATCTTCTCGCCACGGTAATTGACGTTGATTTTTTAAAAACCAATTGATTAAATCTGTTTGAAATTCTTTTTTATTAAATGAACTTTCCTCCAATATCGTCACCCTTTTTCGTTAATCTCGTATCAATAATTATCAAATGTTTAAACCCTTTCAATTATGGCAAAATATAAAGGAAAGAGTTTTTCAAGTACCTTAGATTATAACGACTAATAAAACGATTTGAAAGAGGTGAGCACAAATCGATACCGGAACACATATTGCGATGGGGATTGCACTAGGTGGTATTGCAACTGTCGATCCCGTTATTCAATCAAATCCGATTTTTTTCACTGCTGTTATGGCTGGAACGATCATTGGCTCACATGCACCTGATTTTGATACGATTTTAAAATTAAAAAATAATGCTGTCTATTTACGGCATCATAGAGGAATTACCCACTCGATCCCATTGATGATTTTTTGGGGAATACTAATTTCGGGTTTGATTTATTTACTCGTACCTGGATTACCTTTCCTCAATATTTGGATTTGGACGGCACTGGCTGTTTTCCTTCATGTTGTCGTCGATATTTTTAATGCCTATGGGACTCAGGCATTTAGACCTTTCTCTAAAAAATGGATCGGACTCGGATTCATCAATACATTTGATCCGTTTATCTTCTCAGCCCATTTAATTGGAATCGCCCTTTGGGTCTTAGGCGCTGATCCAGTCAAAACATTTCTGACGATTTATGTTTTGATTTTTCTCTATTACTTGAAGCGTTTTTGGCAAAAGAAGGTTTTAGAAAGAAAAATTCGGCTTTCATTTTATAACGTCGAAGGGATTTTTACGTCACCAACGATCAGTCAAAAAATCTGGCGGCTTGCAATTACAACAGAGGACAAGTTTTATGTTGCCCGAGCAAATGATGGTAACATTCAAATTGTTGATCAATTTGATCGGATGCCCGTTCCTAATAATGAGCTGATGAGAACAGCAAAATTAGATCCAAATGTCGATGCCTTTTTATCATTTTCAAAAGTCTATCGCTGGGAGCAAACAGAGTATGACGATTATACTGAAGTGCGATTTATTGATTTGCGCTACAGATCAAAAGACCATTACCCATTTGTGGCGGTTGTTAATATTACAAAAGAGTTTAAAATTTTAAAGTCATATACAGGTTGGATATTTTCAGAGCAAAAGCTGCAGGATAAGCTATTAATTGAAGATCTTTAAACAGCACCCTTAAAGTAGACTTACATCTGCTTTGAGGGTTAATCTTTGCAAGTGATTGATCTTTCAATTAGAGTAAATGGAGTAATACTTTTGATAACGTCAAAAGTTCTATGAAAAGAACTGAAAAATCGAGATCCCAAAAGTTTAATGGCAAAAAAACGACCGCTATCGCTCTTGACAAACACGACAATGGTTTGTGTGAAAGGTGTCAAGGGCGAAGGGGACAAAAAGAAGGCATGGTAAATAGTCCTTGACTTTTACCATTTTAAACCATTGTCAAGCTCGGTTTGTCAAGAGTTCGCTACGCCGATAGCTCGTGTC
>NZ_BAABDL010000084.1:0-9599 GCF_039539605.1 Amphibacillus indicireducens
ACAGCTACTACTGCCTTCACTGTTCGGGACTTTCACCCTAGAGTCTGCACCCATGCTGGGCACACAACAAAAAACTCTTATCACTTCAGATAAGAGTTAAATTCTTTGTTGTAAATATTAATTATTTAGTTTCTCTATGAAGTGTATGTTTTTTCAACCGTGGGCTATACTTCATTAATTCAATTCGATCTGGATTATTACGTTTGTTTTTTGTCGTAATATAGTTACGGTCTCCCGTTTCAGTACAAGCTAATGTAATATTTTCTCTCATGTTCATCCCTCCAAACTTTTCAACTATCAATATAAATCATATTCAGACCTAATAATAGTATCAAATATATCGTAAATTGACAAGTATTACTTCAATTAATCCGCGAAAAAAATTCAATTTAATCACTCGATTGATTGATCAAATTTCGAGAAAACATTTTCCTTATCGACAAAATATGATATAAATATAAGAGAGAAGAAATGGGGGATGTTGAATGTTTTATCTTGTTATTAGTTTACTTATCATAGCTATTAGTTTGTTCATTATATCATTTTTTACAAATGATCGGTTTAAAGATATAGAAAATCAAGTTGAACAGTTATCATTATCTAATTTACAAGATTCTTATCAAATGAAAAAGAAAATAAAAATTCTTGAAGAAGAATTGCTTCCTAGTCAGTTTGATTTTAGCAATCAAACTGGGGCAAAATCTACACTAGAGAAGCAAGTTGAATCTCTTTATCAACAAGGTTACACAGTTGCTCAAATTAGCCAAGCTACTAAAGTGAGTGAATACGATATCGAATCACTTATTAAACAATTGACAAATTAGAATAAGAGGGATTTAAATGAAACATTTTTTAAGAACTTATGCTCTCGGCCTACTTACCGCTACTTTAATCATTGGCATTTATTATTTTTATCTTGCTGAACAAGATATTGTGATCGAAAAAATTGAAATGACTGAATCAGAGATGATTGAGACACTTGAAAGTGCCGGCTTTTACATATTTAAAACCGACCCTACCAAAACAAACGAAACTGAACCAACACTTGAAGATGATCAAACAATCAGCGATCAACTTGATTCTAACTTAGACGATGATGATTTAGATCCAACTGACGTCGATCAAGTTGAAACTGGGAATAATGATCAAACTTCTAATCAATCATTTATTTTAACAATTGAGCCTGGTATGACTGTCACCCAAGTCGCCGAATTCTTAGTAGCTAATGAAATGATCGCTGATCGAAACGAACTTGCTAGGTATCTAGTTGACAATAATTATGGAACAAACATTCAAATTGGTGAATTTGAATTAAATCATGACATGACATTAGCAGAAATTGTTGAATTAATCGCCAGACAAAATTAGTAATTTAATTTAAAAAAGAGTTCTACCTCACGAAAAGGTAGAACTCTTTTTACTCTTTATTCATCCGCTTCGGACATTTCCTCTATCGCCGTTTCATCAATTCCTGCTTCTTCTCGCTCTTCTTTTCTTTCAAAATAACGATTGACAATCCGATTACCAATATTATGATGGATCCCTGTTTGGTCTGTTCCTCTTCCTGTTCGAGGAACAACGATTGCAAACGCCATCTCAGGTTCTTCATATGGTGCATAACCAACTAGAGTTAAATTGTGTGTTTCTCGTTTAATTCCATTTTCAAAAAACACATTTTGTGCTGTACCTGTCTTAACAGCTACGTTATATTGATTATTTGCCCAGTGCCCTCTACCTGTTCCTTCTGTTGCAACACGTCTTAAACTATCTTGAATCGTGTCAATGTATCGATCATCCATCGAAATACGATTTAACACATTCGGACTAAATCTTTCAATGACTGGACCAAGTGTATCTTTATTCCCATTCGCTTGACGAATTTCTTTAACAATCCGCGGACTGACACGATAACCGTCATTAGCAATTGTTGAAATATATTGAGCAAGTTGTAATGTTGTATAGTTATCGTATTGTCCGATCGCAAAGTCAAGCAATAGCCCACCATCTTGAATATTACTGCCAACAAAACCAGTCGCTTCATAAGGTAAATCAATTCCTGTTCGGCTACCTAAGCCAAACTGATGAAAATAATTACGCATAATTTGAAAACCTTCAGAGTTGAAGCCTCTTAGCGGTTCATTTTCACGATATTGCGCACCGGAAATACCTAAGGCAATCTCAAACATGTAAACGTTTGATGATTGAATAATTGCTGTTTTATCATTGATACGCCCCATTGTTCGCCATGATTGTTTCCTTGGAGTTGCTGCAATTTTAATCGGTCGATCGACTAAAACAGTGCCAGGTGAAACGACACCCGTTTCATAGCCTGTTAACATCGTTGCCCCCTTAACAACCGACCCTGGAACGTGTGAATCATAGATGACACGATACGCCTGATCAACGAATTGATCATTTTCACGATCATAATGTGCACCACTTAATGCAATCACATCACCTGTTTGCGGATCTAGCATTGCTACGAGAGCATCAGTCATATACCTGTTCTCATATGGGCTACTTTTAATATACTGTTCCAGCTCTTCTCGAACAATCTGATCAACTTCTTTCTGAAACTCGATATCAATTGTTAAGATTAAATCATTCCCACTTTTACCTTGTTTAACGGTTTCAGTTCCTAAGATATTCCCATTATTATCTGTTGTATATTGAATGATTTCTTTTTGACCTGATAAAACACTCTCATAGTATTGCTCTAGGCCACTAGTTCCTACTCGATCATTACGACTATATCCCATCGTTAAATAGTAATCTTGATTTTCTCTTGGGATTCCCTCATTTGATGTCGTAATGTTACCAATAAAACTTGAAAATGTTTGATCATATGGTTTAACACGATTCCAATCGATTTTTGCATCGATTCCTGGTAATTGATTTAAATTTTCTGAAACCAATGCGTACTCTTCTTCTGTCACATTTTCATTTTTTATCGTATGTGGTGACAGCTCAAAAGCTTGATCCAATTCTTTTTTAATTGCAACAACATTCAATAAGTCACGATCATTCCAATCAAATTCATTATAATCTTCTGGTTTAATATGATTTAAAATCGCTTGATACTGCTCACTTGTAGTTAATTCTTTTTCTTCATCAGTTAGCCGGTCATTTGCTTCTTTAACGTTAAATAAGTACCAGTATTCTTTTTTATCACGTTCACGTACCATCGCTTTTAGTGATTCAAAGTCTTCATCCATCATCATTAATTTTGCTAACTTCTCCGCTATTTCTAGTCGCTTCTCAGCAGAATCACCATTTTTAGGAGGTGTATAAGTGATTGAACGCTCCGGCTCATTATCTAATAATAATTTCCCAAATTGATCATAAATTAAGCCCCGTGGTACAGCGATTGATGCTGTTGTGTTTTCTGTTTCATTGACCCTTTTTCTTGCTTCTTCTCCATTTAAGATTTGAACAACTCCTAATTGAAGGATTAAAAATGAAAATAAAATAAACACAAATAAAAATAATACGTTAAGACGTAATGGTATTTGACCTCGTTTTTTCTTTTTATGTGTCAAAGCGTTCACTCCCCTCATTAAATTACATTAAACATTATAACATGATTAATCGTTTCTGATAAAGTTATCCGAGAAGAATTTTACAAATATAAAAAACCTGAGTCAAAAAATTGACCCAGGTTTTACTTCTATTACTTAGCCTCTTGATAAAGTTCTGCAACTTTATCCCAGTTAACGACGTTCCAGAAAGCTGAAACATAATCTGGACGTTTGTTTTGATATTTCAAGTAGTAAGCATGCTCCCAAACGTCTACACCTAGAATTGGTGTTTTGCCTTCCATTATTGGTGTGTCCTGATTTGGTGTACTTGTAATCGCTAGTTCGCCATTATCAACAACTAACCAAGCCCAACCCGAACCAAATCGACCAGTAGCTGCTGCTTTAAAATCTTCTTTAAACTGATCAAAGCTACCAAATTTAACATCGATTGCTTCAGCTAAGCTGCCTTTTGGACTTCCACCACCGTTAGGCGACATTAACTCCCAGAATAAACTATGGTTCGCATGTCCTCCACCATTATTTCTGACAGCAGTTTGGATTTCTTTGGGTAAATTGTCTAGATCTTTTAATAGTTCATCTAATGATTTATTCTCCAAGTCACTATGGCCTTCAAGCGCACCATTTAAATTAGAAACATAAGTATTGTGGTGTTTCGTATGGTGAATACTCATTGTCTCCTTGTCAATATGTGGTTCTAATGCATCATATGCGTACGGTAATTCAGGTAATTCAAATTTTCCCATTAATAACGCCTCCTTGGATTTTAAGTGAAAGTTCACAGAATGTTCACTTTCATTCTAACTACACCTTAACAAAGATCATATTTATTAGCAATATTTATGCTTAGTGTAATTACATAGTATATTCACACATTTTTTAATCATTAAACATTAAATATTTTTAATATCATCCTGTGCTGAATATTGATCCATTCCTTCGTCCTCTTCTCGTTTCTCAGTAAGTTGATTGTAATCATCATGATCGGATGAAAAATCAGACGGGCTTTCAGATGATCCATATCCTTCCAAAGTGCTCCAACTATCTGTATCATCCATTTCCAACGAACTCATTGAGTAATCCATTTCTTCATTAAAGTATTTGAGGCTTTTAGCATGCGCTATGCAATGATTCGATTCAGGACGGGCTTTAAGGCGTTCGAGATCAATCTCTTCTCCACATGTTTCACATCGGCCATATTGGTCGTTTTGAATTCGTTCTAATGCGTGATTGATCATTTTGAGCTCAGCTACTTCATGAGCTGAAATTGCTAAATCTTTTTCGCGTTCAAATAATTCAGTACCTTGATCACCGGGATGATTATCATAATCAGACAGTTCAGTTGAATACTCTTCTTCTGTCGCTCGTTGTTTATCTCGTTCAATTTTTTTATTTAAAATTATTGCACGTGATTCTAGGTCACGTCTTAATTTATTTAAGTCTTTATCCTTCAGCAAAATTTGTCACTCCTAATTTTATGTGATATATCTATTTTGCCTAATTTAAAATAACTTAAACATAATTAAAAGGTGCAATCACAACTAAAGCAAATAAAAAAACAAGTCAAATGAATGACTTGCTTTTTAGAGTGGCTCAAGACGGAGTCGAACCGCCGACACACGGAGCTTCAATCCGTTGCTCTACCAGCTGAGCTATTGAGCCGTATTTAGTTTTAAAAAATATGGCGGAGGAAGAGGGATTCGAACCCCCGCGGGCCGTGAAGCCCCTGTCGGTTTTCAAGACCGATCCCTTCAGCCGGGCTTGGGTATTCCTCCGAGTAATATTTATATGGTGGACCCTGCAGGACTCGAACCTGCGACCGATCGGTTATGAGCCGATAGCTCTAACCAGCTGAGCTAAGGGTCCTAAATAATGGGGCGACCGGTGGGGATCGAACCCACGCGTGTCGGAACCACAATCCGATGTGTTAACCACTTCACCACGATCGCCATTATTTCATTTTAAAAATGGTAGCGGCGGAGGGAGTCGAACCCACGACCTTTCGGGTATGAACCGAACGCTCTCGCCAGCTGAGCTACGCCGCCATAAATTGGCTCCACAGGTAGGATTCGAACCTACGACCGATCGGTTAACAGCCGATTGCTCTACCACTGAGCTACTGTGGAACTAATAAATCGCCACTCAAAATATATGTAAGAACTTCAGCGACGATTACTAATATATCATAATAAAAAAAATCAGTCAATAGTTTTTTATTATTTTTAAAATCTAGCAGTTAGATAAATAGTAGCACTCAGTAAGACAAGCTCACTGAGTGCTTTACTTTTAATGAATCGCTTCAGGAATTTTTTCTCCAATTACTTCTTCTGCGATATTTAGTGCGTGGTCACCAATACGCTCTAAGTTACTAATGATGTCCACATAGATCATACCTGAGTTCGGTGAACAGATCCCTTCGTTTAATCGGATAATATGTTTTTTTCTAAATGTTTTTTCCATCTGGTCAATCTGTGTTTCATATTCAACCACTTTTAATGCTTTTTGTCGATCACGGTTAACTAAAGATTGGATGGCTAAATCAACAGCCTTAGTAGTAATTTCAAACATTTCTTTTAAATCTTCTTTTGCTTGATCAGTTAGTACTGTCTTATTCGAAACTTTAAATTGGATCAATTCAATAACATTTTCAAAGTGATCGCCAATCCGCTCGATATCACGGACACTATCGAGTAAAGCCGAGTGTTTTTCACTATCCGATTCAGATAACTGTGTAGCAGCAAGGTCAATTAAATAATCAGTAATTTCTTGATCCATTCGATTGATCGTATTTTCAAATTGCAAAGCATTATTCGCATGGGTCGTGTCGTGAGTTGTTGAGAATAAAGCAGCTTCTTCTAAACCACGTAAAGCATATTTACCCATTTGAACGACTTCTTCTTTTGCCTGATCTAACGCCACTGAAGGTGATTGTTGAATAAAAATTGGATCTAAGTGTGTTGGTTCAATCCCTAATGACGATTCTTCACCAGGCACTAACTTCGTTACAATAAAGGCTAAGACACCAATGAATGGCAGTAATAATAACGTGTTTGCAATATTAAAGATACCATGGGCAAATGCGATTGTCATTTCAGCATTCAACCCTAATGCGTTTTGGATCGCAGCAATTAAGTTTGTGTAAGGGACTAATAAAATCATAATAATGACTGAACCAATAATATTAAAGATGACGTGCGTTAATGCTGCCCTTCTAGCTGCAACAGCTGCACCAATTGATGCAAGCACTGCCGTGATTGTCGTTCCGACGTTGTTACCAAATAGGACGGGTAAGGCCCCATCTAAATCAATTGCACCTTGACCGAATAAATTTTGTAAAATACCGATCGTTGCAGAAGAGCTCTGAACGATAAAAGTAAAGATCATTCCAACTAGAAAACCTAAAATAGACTTATCTGACATATCGACCATTAAGTCATGAAATGCCTGTACATCTTGTAAAGGAGCAAGACCGTCACCCATTAATTTCAAACCAAAGAAAAGTGCACCAAAACCAAAGATCGCTTCACCAATATTAACGATCTTTTGATTTTTAAAGAAAAAGATAATTAAAGCTCCGACCGCAAGTATCGGTAAAGCATAATTTTCTAATTTAATTCCAATAATGAAAGCTGTAATTGTTGTACCAATATTAGCCCCCATAATCACACCAATTGATTGTTTTAAAGTCATAAAACCCGCACTAACTAAACCTACCGTTAATACCGTTGTTCCCGAGCTCGATTGAATTAATACGGAAACAATCATACCTGCAATTACACCTAAGATCGGATTGCTCGTAAATTTATCTAAAATATCTTTCAATCGATCTCCTGCTGATTTTTGTAGCCCGTCACCCATAAATTTAATCCCTAATAAAAAGATACCTAGTCCACCAAAAAACTCAAAAACAATCGACATAACATCTAATTCCATGCTTGTCCGTCCCTTCAAAAATAAATTCTACTATGTAAGTGTGAATGCACACCAATGTCTATTATTAATTATCTATTAACCATTTGTAAAGAGTTTTCGCTAAAACTTTACATGATCTTAACATAACGATGTTTTATGTAAAATTATAGTGTTTTTTAGCAGTAAAATACCCTTAATGAGTCTTTAGGGAATCATTAAGGGCGGAAATTAACTTCCTCTTGCTTTACCATTAGATTTGTCCAAAGTGTCAACTAATATACGTGTTCCATCAACTTGCTTAACAATAATTTCGGTTTCCTTTTCGATCCAATATCCATTTGAGATCGCACTATAATTATTATCATCAATTTTAATTGTACCAACTGGTCGTAAATTGGATAAGGTAATTCCTGTTTTACCAATTAACTTTTGGTGCTCAACATTCACAGAACTATATCCTTGTTCATCAGTTAATCGATCAAGCAACGCTATTTTAGTCCACATTTTCCTTTTTGGTAAAACTTTGAGCCAGACTAATGAACTAACAGCTCCAATAACAACACCGATAATTGCGTATAGGCCGACAATCCAATTTGGTGAACTTACACCTACTGAAATGATCATTAGTAACACACCGATACCAGCGAGGGTTCCATCATTGATAAATTCACCATCAATAAAAATAAAAATAATACCGAGGAAGTAAAGAATCGTCATCGTTATAATCATAGAAGTGTCGAGATACGCATAAAAATAGAGTGTGATTAATGAAAAACCGATTAATGCAAATAGCCCTCTTGCTCTGACTAATAGTTCACCGATTAGTAACATTGTACCAATACCAATAATAAAGAAACTGATCCAATATAGTGAGAATATATCCACTATTATAACACCCACTCTCTGAAAGTTTTTAAAATTGGAGGATAACCATGTCTAACAAATTCAAGTTGATCGTTTGTTTATTCATAATCCTATTATTCATCGCTGCATATCATGATCTAAATAGAGGTGATTCTATGACGACATTTACAACTGACCACTCCTCCTACTCTAATTATGATAATAAAAGTTTAAATTTTCAAGTTATTTCTTATCAAACCAAGACAAATGATCACTTTTTATCGATTATAGAGAAACTAAATCCAGAAACCTTGATAAACATCGAAACATTCATCAGTGATTTTCAAGCACTTAATCCTAAAGCTGATATTTATCAATTAGAAGCCGATCGAATTTATTTGTTTCCTCTATATGAATGAAAAAAAGCTAAAGATTGACATCTTTAGCTTTCTGCTACAGCGACCGTATGATGGTTTTTTGCTTTTGTTTGAATCGTTTGAGCGTATTGGCTTTTTGCTGTACCATTGTTTTTCATGTAGTTTTCCATTCCTGTCATTCCTCGATTATAAGCAGTTAAAGCTTGATCCCAATCATCATACTTATGATGGAGAAAGTCTAAATACACAATTGCTAATTTCATTGAGTAATAAGGGTCAAAAAGTAACTCATCACTATAGGGTAAGTCCGCCATATCAGCAATCCATGGAGCTGTATTCTTCATGAATTGTGACATTCCATAAGCATGACCATACCTTGTTTCTGGTCCAATCAAATCTGGATCAAATGTATGACCTGTTTCTACTTTTAACAATTCATAAATTAAAAATGGATCAATCTCATATTGTGTTGCTTCATTAACTAAATAAATCGCCCATGTTTTCTTAAAACGTTCATCACTATCTTTAACCATTTGTTCAGCAATTTCTTCAACATAAGCCCAATGCTTATAATCCTCACCTGTATTTATCAACTCAACGTCATATGTTGTTGTTGCTTTTAAATGTTTATTTTCAGCAACTAAGATCCGGTTTTCTGCTATTAATGCTTCCATTTTTGTTTGTTTTTCTTGTAGGTTTTGTTGGATAAACAAAACTCCAGTAGCAGATAAAATTGAAAGACAAAAAATAATTATTGTCTTTTTCATATCTAATGACATCCTTTCTGGTAACAGCTTTACGTTACAAATGGATATGCTAAAGTATCTTTTCAAAAAATGCAACTATTAAGCACTTTTTATAGCTATGAAGAGTAAATTTATTTAAATGCATATTACTTGCTCAAACTGTGAGTTAAATTTTACCATCTGGT